>DATDRF010000254.1:0-4284 GCA_035291905.1 Bacteroidota bacterium | reverse complement strand
GAGGAAAACAGGCTCAGACCGGCGGGGACTAATTCAGGATGCGATCAAAGACCGACGTAGACACCCGCGCCAACAAAGAGTGCCCTGTCGAAGATGCGTCCCTGATTCTGAAGGAGTGAATAGCCGGAACGGAGCTGGAGGGAAGCCCCGATGTCGAGGAACATGAACTCCATGAACCCGCCCGCCGAATACGAATGAACGTCCCTGTTTCCTTGCGCCGTTAGCTCAATTCCAAGGGCCAATGCGGAGGGATCGACAAAAGAAGTGTTCGTCACCTGTTGTTTCACGCCGAAGCGAGTCCAGAGATACTGGTTGGCAGCTCCATAGCTTGCGAGAAGATGAACGTTCGTGAACGCTGCAACATTGCAGAAGACGTTGCCCTGAATCAGAAACCCTCTCTCGATGACCCGGACGGGTTCCCCACCCGAAAAGGTTCGCTCCGTCCGTCGAACTTCGAAGTCAGACGAAAAAGTCATGCTCAACCCTGGCCAAACGAATCGCAATCCAGCTCCCGCAGAAAAGGCAGGGGAAACGACCCTTGCCATCCCGCCGTCTTCCGGCACAACGTAGTACAAATAGTTGAGGGAGCCGCGGACAACCAACAGCACGTTGCTGGTATCGGAATCCCGAAGAACACCGACGGGATTGACAAAACCGTATCCCCGCTGAGAATCTCCCTCCCATCCCAGAACAAGTTCCTGAGAACGTGTCGGAAGAACCGCGGACACAAGCGAGACAACGAGAACAAATACGCTTGCTTTGCTGCTCATGGTATTCCCGCCGCGACCACGTCCAGATAGTGCGGAAAGAGGGGTTCCTCGAGTGAAGCCCGATTAAGATTGAGTTCCACGATGACCCATCTTCCATTCCCGCTCCGATGGAGGACCCAGCGATCGGTGTTGGCAAGCCGGACAGATTCCAATCTCATGTTATTCCTCACCGTCGCAATCAGATCATCATAGACAACTGCAGTGTCACCCTTCACTTCAGTCCTCAGGTTATCGTGACGAAGGGCGTAATATCTGCGCTTCTCAAACTCTCTGGTGTAGCGTTCTCTGATTTCATCAATCCCCCGCCAGACCACATCATCCATGCGATTCTCGGAAGTGAAATTCGCGTCGATAATGATTCCGTCCGGATGCCATAAGGAGAGGGCTGTTTCAAGATCCGATCGGACCGCCGCATCCGCCTCCTGCGCAAGCGCTTCATCCACAGCCGCATTCCCGGGTTGCTGGACAAAGGATGCCACGTTCATAATCATGCGCATCGGGGCTGACCGAAGGATCTTTTCCTGAAGAGTCCCGCTTCGGAGAACAGCGTACAACAAAACGATCAGAAGCAGAGAACTCAGGCCCATTGCCAATGCCGGCTTGCGTTCGCTTCTGTATTCCCGGCGTTTGCGTTTCGCATGCGTCATCAAGCCCCGATTTTCAAGAAGACTCCATACACCAGTTCGTACTGCAGAGAAAAACACAAACGATTGCCACAGGAGCAGGAAGGCAACAAATCCGTGGGTGGACAAAAAATCGAATCGCGGATCTTGAACGAGCGCGATGGCTGAAAGAAAAGAGAGTGACCCTACGAGGAATTCACCGCGAACGAGCCGTCCGACATCTCTCATCGTGCGACGTTCATGCCTCTGTTTCGGAGTTCTCAGAAAGACCCCTCGTTCTTTCGTGAGACCATGTACGCACGCCAACGCCACGACCCATGTGAGACCAAGCATGACGACGAGGGCATCCACCACCTCGATCACGCTCCTTCCGGTCCTAAGCCGGAACACCCAGACAAATTTTACCATCGCGAACAAAATGAACAGCAGAGGCAAAAACATCGTCACCCCCGCAAGCGGCTGTACATTCAAAGGGTTGCCAAGAAGGAGGGCTGCGCCGCCGGCAAGCAGGATAACCGTAAATGCCATGGTGAGCGGATCATTGAGCCACTGGAGGCCGCCGCTCAGGTATGCAAATCGCTGGGCAGGTGTGAGTTTCCCGCCGGACCATGGATTCACTAACAGGCCGAAGTACCTTCGGAGGATCTGCATCCCTCCGAAGGCCCATCGAAACCGCTGCTTCTTGAGGTCGGCATAATCCATGGGCATGAGGCCGTATCCATAACTCTTGTTGACATAGACCGATTTATAGCCGGCATCAAGCAGGCGAAGGGAAACCTCCGCATCTTCCGTAATGCACCATTCGCCCCATCCCCCCACTTCCTCGAGGGCAGACCGTCGAATAAGACCCATGGTTCCCGCGTAAATAATCGCGTTATGTTCATTGCGCGAAACCATTGAGACCTCAAAGAAGTACTGATATGCCAGATACAGGGCTCGTCCGTAACGTCCACGCACGGCACGATCACGATAGTCCTGCGGCGTCTGAACGAATGCGATCTTCGGATTTGCAAAAAAACCGACAAGTTCGGAGAGATAGTTCGACTGAACAACGTAGTCTGCATCGATGACTCCGATGATCTCTGCCTCCGGAGCTGTTCTTGACAAGGCAAAATTCAATGCGCCTGCTTTATAGCCTTCCCACGGCATGAGATGGAAGAAACGGAACTTTGGCCCAAGCCTCTCGCAATAATCCTTAACGGGGCGCCACGTTCTTTCATCGGCCGTGTTGTTATCAATGACAAGAACTTCATAGTCAGAATAGTCGAGCTTTGCAAGCGCGTCGAGGGTCTTCATGACAAGCTCGGGCGGTTCATTGTGCGTCGGCACGTGTAGCGAAACCTTCGGCGAGAAGCCCGGGACCGACACGGGTCGATCTTCTTTCCAGTGTACTCGACACCCGACGTCTATGACCTCGAATGAGTGGGCGATAAAGAGCAGGAGCGTTGTCGTCTGAAGCGAGAGGAGCAACACTGAGACCGAGAGACTCAGTACATCCAGCTCCGCAGTCATGATGATCGAGAACACGTAGAAAAGGAAGGTTGCCGCGGCAAGGACAACTGCAGTGAAGACAACGTGCCCCACTGCATTCCATGATCGGAATAGCGCGATAACGATGAGACCCACCAGCAAGGTGATCCCCACCGTCGGTACAAGAGATAATGTTTCGGCTGTAAGCATAGCCTGGATCTCAAGGGCCAAAGCACAGGTTGCTCCAAGGAGCAGAATTGAAGCAAATGCACTTCTCCCGCGAAGACGATGTCCGAACGAAACAAGCATGAACATCGACAATGCCAGACCGATACCCGCACAAACAACAGAGCTCTCCATCGATAATTCCCTTTCAATCTGGACAATATTGACACTGCGGGAAGATAGAACCCGACGAGCCCATCCCCTCATTCACTAATTCCATACCCGGCACACGAATCCACCATAAAGCAGGTCTTGCTGCTATCTATGTAACAATCTGAAGAGTGATGATAATTTGACAAGAATCACAGAATCGGATTAAGAATCTTTAAGAGCGCAACAAAATCACCAAAAATATATCTTGTCGACTCATGTAAACAGGTGATCCCAATGATTTGTCTCCCGGAGAACTCAACCTTTCGAATGCAGAACACCTCTTTTTTTTCGTCGAGCCATTCTTCGCAATAACTGTCGAGATTCATCCACGAGAATCCAAGTCATGAAGCGACAGCAGTCACAATTGAAAAACCCCGGCAAACAATAGCCTACGCAAAAGTATAGATGAGCGAATGAAGGGAGGGTTAGAAAGTGAAACGCCGAGTGCATCGTTTCGACATCAAGATGACCCACGATCAGGCCAGACTTGAGTAGTTTTTCAATGGACTGAGGAGATCATTGCCATCGTCCCCGATGTATCAATGGCGTTCTTTTGGATTCATCGTGTAGACTTTCTCCTCATTGTGGAGAAAGTCGGCTGAAGTTTGCTCTGCGGAGGAAAACACAAAAGCCCTTGAGCGATCAAGGGCTTTTTTGCAGCCCTTCGAAATTCGACGTTGAGTGTTCGACATTCGATATTGTCTTACTCAGGGGAAAACAAATAATGAATATCGAACCTGCCTGACGGCAGGCGGGCGCCGAATGACGAACGTTGAAGTTATGTTGGAGAATCACCCCTCACCATATCCCTCACCATATCCGTAATCCTGCGAAAATCGATTTTCCCCGAGGCCATCTTGGGAAGCTCCTCGATGACAACAAATTGTTTTGGAAGGGCGATGGTGGGGAGCTTTTCGGCCATCGAGCGGAGGATGGTTTTTTCATCAAGCTTCTGCGTAACCGCTGCAACGATCTTCGCGCCTTTCAGATGGTCTGGAACCTCTACCACACAACATTCCGTATCCTTGGGAAGCAGCTTATCC
>DATDRF010000253.1:0-4013 GCA_035291905.1 Bacteroidota bacterium | reverse complement strand
GCTCTTGACGATCGCCATGACCGTTGAGAGGCCCAGCCCGGTCCCCTTGCCCACCTCTTTTGTCGTAAAGAACGGCTCAAAGATCCTCTCTCTTATTTTGGGTGGGATCCCGATCCCTGTGTCGGAGACGCTAAGGACAATGTAATTTCCCGCCTTCGCTTCCAGGTGCATTCCGGCATATTGCTCATCCACCATCACATTTTCAGCGACGATCTCGATGGCCCCGCCTTCCGGCATCGCATCGCGGGCATTCACGCAAAGGTTCATCAACACCTGGTGGACCTGCGTCGCGTCCCCCGAGATTGTCCAGAGGTCTTTTGGCGCCTTCGTACGAAGCGTGATCGATTTGGGGAATGTCTCTTTGATGATCTGCCCGATCTCGTTGACCAGGTGCCGCACCTGGATCGCGCCCCGCTTGCCCTCGAAGCCACGCGCAAACGAAAGGACCTGTTTGATCAGCTCAGCGCCGCGTTTGGCGCTGGATTCAACCGTGTCGATCATCCGGCGCAAGGGACGATCCTGGACCTTTTGCCTCATCACATCGAGCGAGAGGAGGATCGGCCCCAGCACGTTATTCAGGTCGTGGGCAATGCCCCCGGCGAGCGTCCCGATACTCTCCATTCGTTGATTACGGAGCAACTGTGCTTCCAGTCTCTTCTGCGCGGTGATATCGCGGAAGATCGAATAGAACACCGGCTTGTCATGCAGGGTAATGCGAAGAATATTGACGTCGACATCTCTTATTTCGCCCTGTTTTGTCCGGTGTTTACTTTCAAATGTATCCCGTCCTTCACGCATGATCTTCTCGGCGCGGGCTCTTACGACCTCAGGCTTCTCCAGCACTTCAAAGTCGGCCACGTTCAACCCGGCAAATTCTTCGCGGGAATAGCCCAGCTGCTTGTGGGCCCTTTCATTGAATTGCAGGGGATGGAGCGTTTCAGGATCAATGACCACGATTCCGTCGGGCGATTGCTCAAAGAGCGTGCGATACCGTTCCTCTGCCGTGCGCAGGGCCTCTTCCGCTGTTTTTTGCTCGGTGATATCCTTCTGTACCGACAGGAACCCCACCAACGCCTGCCGGTCATCAACGACGGGGGCAGTGGAGGCCTCGATTCTCACCACGCGGCCGTCCTTCGTCCTATTGAGCATCTCACCGCGGAAGTTCTTCCTTGCCTGGAGTATCTTCCAGAAGTCCTCATAGAACTCTTTTCCCATGAGGTTGCTCTTCAAGACCCGGGGTGTGGTCTTGCCCACAATATCCTCTTCCCTGTACCCGTACACCTTCTCAAAGGCCGGATTCACATAGGTGATCACACCCTTCGTGTCGGTCATGAAAATGATCTCCTCGGTCCGCTCGATGGCCTGATAGAGATTCCTGCTCAATTCTTCAGCCTTCTTCTGCTCGGTGACATCGGCAAACAGGAGAAGCAGATGCTGTTCACTCCGGGCGAGGAAGGGAACGAAACGGCACGAAAGCCAGCGCTCATTGCCGAACGTCGTCATCATCAATGTTTCCAGCTGCTTCTCGTGATTCTCCTCGAGAGCGGAACGGGCCGCATCAAAGAGGCCGTATTTCTTCCATGAATCAATCTTCCTCCAGTTTTGTGCGCTCAGTTGTTCCCTTGTACCCCCGACGATCGTTGCGGCGGCCTGATTCATTGAAATGACCTCACCGGTGCTCTTGTAGGCAATAATCCCCACCGGAGAGGCTTCAAGCATGGTGGAGTTGAAATTGGCGGCATCGGCGATACTCTGTGCCGCCAGCTTCCGCTCGGTGATATCGCGGAACGTCCCCATGACGCCGATAACGTTCCCCCTCCCGTCTCTCAGGACGGAGGCGGAAAGGATGCTCGGGAATACTTCCCCGTTCCTCCGCTTCGTGAGGATCTCCTGAACAATCCGTCCCTGCTCCATGACGGTCCTGTTGATCTTCCTCCCCTCATCCGGATCGGCGTACAGGATGTCCGCGTGTCTTCCCAGCATTTCATGCTTCCGATACCCGAAGGCCTCCTCGGCAGCCCTGTTGAACTCGATGATATTGCGATCGAGGTCCACTGCGATGATCATGTCGATCGCGCTGTCGACGATATTGCTTCTGAACTCAAGCGCCAGCCGTTCGTTGGCTTCGGCTCGTTTGCGGTCGGCCTCCGCCTCATCCGCGCGGCGGAAAATGGACTGCGACGAACGGGCGACCATAACGCCCGTGAGAACGATGAAGATGATGGTCAAGAGGGCAGTTGCCAGCACCGGGTTGACGTCAAGTACGCGGATAATTGAAACTTCCACATAACCCTGCACGAGCATGGCCGAAACAATGATGGGGAGAATGACCCGGAGCTGGCGGGCGCTTGCCGAACCACCCGTGATAAATCGAACAAAGATGCTTTCAGGTCCTGCAGCGGCAAGCAGGCCGCATCCGAGAAAAAGGAACCCGATGGCGGTCGTTGCGGCGAGTGGAATGACGTCGCCCCCGTAGAGCAGCGGAGTCCCGAAGACATAGCCGAGCGTCGCGACAAATCCGACGATCACGTTGACAAGGCCGACAGCCCCGGTAAGGTATAAGGTTCCGCTGCGATGTGACAAGAATAATTGAAGCTGGAGGGCGATGCCGGACAAGAAAAGCAGCGCACCGGTGACGGGGGACATGCGTTTGACGAGAAAGGAACCGACCGTCTCCGTTGCCGGAAATAATATCGTCCCGA
Source organism: Bacteroidota bacterium (assembly GCA_035291905.1). Lineage (GTDB taxonomy): Bacteria > Bacteroidota > Ignavibacteria > UBA10030 > UBA10030 > JACPLA01. The sequence goes on along the minus strand of DATDRF010000253.1, from coordinate 1,311 downwards.
AGGTGAGATCAATGTCGACGAGATATTCAACGAATTTCAGGAACCCGTACAGCGAAACAAATGCGATCACGCCCAGGACAAGGGGCCTGCCTGCACCGCGAATTTGTTCACGAGTACCGAAGAAGAGAATAAGCCCGAGAACCAGAAGAGCCAGGGCTGTGTCCGGAGATATGGGGACATATTCCGATCGGATACCGGCCAGGGACCGTATGCCAGCGATCCATCCCACCAGCCCCAATGCCCCCGACATCATCACGGCAGCAGAGGAGAAGACGATAACACGCCGGATGGCTGAGCCCGGTGCTTTGCCTGCTTGTCCCAAGTATTTGCCTCCCGTAGATATCTGGCTTACAAGCGCGTTGCTTCTTGGGAATGATTCTCAGATGAAATCATGAGAACAAGAGCCCTTCGGGGTCTCCAAGGTAACCCTTCGAATCCAGCAGAAGTGCAAGAATGGCATCGGCCTCCCAACCCCCGTCGGTAGGAATAGACTCTGCAACAATATAGTCTGCACACAAGAAGGTGTCAAGACCACCGGTGGTGTATCTGTTTCCCGGGGAGTAGAGACCAGTTCTCAGCGTTCTCTGCGCTGCTTTGCGCTCTTTGCGGTTAGTCTTCTCAAAAGGCAGAACCGCAGAGCACGCCGAGAAGGCGCAAAAGTTCGCAAAGGAGAATCCTGCTGAAACTGATACACTGAAAGACCCCCACACGGAGTAAATCGCGGGGAAAAAGCGTCGGATTCTCCATCCGGAGGTCAGATTATTCCGAAAAGTGCGTTTCGAGGGTTCCCGCGAGGTCCTTTGAAAATCCCCTCGTTTCTCATTGACTCATCTGATTTGCGCTTCTGTTTTGGCAGCTTCTTTCGCTGTGAGCTATCAGTGAACTGATTGCTGTCAACTGTTAACTGTTTACTGTACGACCTGGTTTCGCCTGAACGCAGGCATCTCCTACGGTTACGTCAGTGGAGTGACGAAGGTTACGCTGAAGCAGAGCGATTTCGGCAGCTTACGCACGACGGTGACATTTAAGTTTGGGACGTTTTGAGGCTGGCAGATCCCTGAGCGGTTTGTAGGTCGGAATGCTTGCCCGCTGCGCCTTGTGGCGGGTTATTCCGACTGGAAAGGACCTATTCGTCTGATTTGAAGCGAAGCGTCGCCTCATTTCAGGAGAGATTCGAGAGCATTCCCAATCCGGTCAAGATCGCCAAATGAGACTTCCGCTATTCCGTGTTGTTTGGCGGGCAGGTAAGGCGCATGAGCGTGACTCATTTCTGCAGAATCATCTTCCTTGCTGCCTGGAAAGAACCTGCTT
>DATDRF010000252.1:0-23328 GCA_035291905.1 Bacteroidota bacterium | reverse complement strand
GACTATGTCGTCCCACAAAACCACGACCACGCTAACGAGCGTACCAAAATGCACAAACACTTCAAACGTTATATCGTCGGAGGGCGGAACCTTGAGAAGATGTTCCACGAGAACGAGGTGGCCGGAACTGCTGACCGGGAGGAACTCGGTGAGGCCCTGGACAATGCCAAGGATGATTGCCTGAAGAACTGTCATTCGTTATGAAAGCCTTTCATTGAAAATTGAATCCGCCAGCGAGCCCTCACAATCTTATCAAGATCCCAAGTTTGAGGCCTAATGCAAACGATGCCAGCCCCGCACTGATTGTACCGACACGCACCTCGCGGCTCCCGTTGTGATACCTCTGGCCAAACACCCACCGCATGTCGACTCCGATGGTTCCATAGAAATGGTCGTCGAACTTGGTGTCCCCGATCGCCTCGATCTTGATACTCCCTCCGCGAGCCGAGAAATCAGAGAACACGGGATTGCCGAACAGCGCCTGAGAAAACGAGCCGAGAACCGGCCCCCCTCCCCCGCCGAGCCGCACGAGATAGCTTTCTCCTTCAATCAAGTAATGGATCACAAACCCGACTTGATGGGAAGAAATCTCAAATTGAGACTGACTTCCTGCGCCGTTCACCACAATCGATTTGATCCGATAGGAGTAATCGAGCCCGATCGCCCACTGCTCCGCTACTCTTATTTCCGGCGCCACGAAAAATTCCGTTGTCGAAGAAAACTCCGAGACTCTTTCCGCCGAAACAGCCTGAGAGGCCGTATTCACGTAGTCCACGACCGACGGAGCTGAAACCGCGCTGATCCCCATTCCTCCTGAGACAGCCATCCAGGAAGACCACGGCTCCTGCGCAACCACGGTACCCTGTGAAGCAACAGCGAAAAGCATAATGTAACGCCAAATCCCCGAGAGCCGGATCCGAGGCCGGGCTTCACACCAAGGGATCACTCGCTCGCCTCGCTGGCTTCCAACCGGACTTCAGACACCTTCAGATGGTCCTTAAGAAAATAAAAGACGCCAACGATCATGACAAGAATGAAATTAACCTCGTGAGTCAACACGGAATAGCTGAGCGCGGTCACGTCATCGACGCCGTACAGCCTGACCAGCGCATACTTCAGAAACGAATGATACGTTCCAAACGCTCCCGGCGCGGGGAGGACGAAAGCGATAGAAGTGACCGTCAAGAGAATCATCGATTCACCAAGGCCCAGGTTGAGGGCCGCAATCGAATCGAATGCAAAAAACGGAACGTAGATTCCGAGTCCGTAAAGAAACCAGATAGCCATACTGAGGAGCACCACCAGAGGCAGTTTCTTTCTTGTCGATGCGATTCTGAATCCCGAAAGGAACGATTCCAGAAGCGAGTCGATCCCGTCGCGGTATTTTGACGGAATAACGGGTTTTACATAACGGAAGAGCCTGAAAAGAGATTCACTCTTCAGAAAGATCAGGACAAAGAGGACGAACGATCCGGCAGATCCCGCAAGAAAGAGAAGTCTCAGGTTGGGTGCATCCGCCCAGAGAGTGGTAAGACTGTCGGGGAAGAGGAAAAGGACCATACAAAGAAGAAAAAAGAACGTCATCATGTCGATGATTCGTTCGATGACGACCGTCCCGAATGCCGTGCTCTTCGAAACTCCTTCCAGTTTTCCGACAACGTACGGGCGCACCAGTTCCCCCACGCGGGGAAGCACGTTATTGACCATGTAACCGATCATGACCGCCGAAAAAAGATTCGACGTGGAGATATCCTCTTTCACGTGACCCAGGAGAAGTTTCCAGCGGACGGCACGGACGTAGTGGCTTGCGAGCGCGATCGGCGCTATCAGAACGATCCACAGATAGTGAACCTCCCGAAGGGATTGCCACAATTCGGAAAAGGAAATCCCGCGGAATGCAACGTAGAGAAAAACCGCTGCGAGCAGAAGACTGAGAAGGGATCGGAGAATTGTCTTTGGTTTGAACGCCATGCGGGGGAATGTGCCTAGCGGAGGTCGACAATTTCCGTCCCCGGGGGCGGGGAGAATGAAAAGAGGGAATCGTTGATGGCAGTGTTCTGAGAAAGACGGTCAATCACATACAGAGTCTCCGTTTCATTCACGTCGACGATAAGAATCTTCCTGACGTCCCATGTTCCGTCCACAATCCACAGTTTCACCGACTTGATGAATGACCGGTCATCCTTCGGCACGAGCTTGACGGTCAGCAGACTTTTTTCGGCCTCCGTTTCCTTGCCAAGAAGCGTGGAATAGTAATCCGAGGGGAGATTGAGAAGGAACAAGTCGGGAGAAATGGAGTTTTGCTTCTCCTTATACTTGTCGATGACCACCTGTTTGTTCACCGGAGAATACGCCCAAACCGTTGTGCCGTCAGTAACGAGTGTCTGGTGTTCAGATTCGATCCTGTACATCCTCGGCTTCTTCATGATGAGCGTACCCGTAAAGCGCTGTTCGATATTCGAAAAGCCGAACTTGACCTGCTGCGCGAACTTTGCCACGACGTTCTCGATCGTTTCGTACCGTCGCTGCATGTTCGACGTCAGCTCACTCATTGAGATTTGCTGTGCGGCGGCCTGCTGGAACACAAGACCTGCAAAAACGATCAGGGAGAATTTCCTCATGCCATACTCTTGAGAATGACGTCCAACTCTGCTTCGCTTTCAATGAGTACTTCCCGGGCCTTGCTCCCGTCAAACGGCCCAACGATGCCTGCGGCCTCAAGCTCGTCGACCAGCCGTGCTGCACGCGAATATCCGACTTTCAGTCGGCGCTGAAGCAAGGAAACGGACCCCTGCTGGTGCCGCACAATGATCTTGGCTGCCTCCTCGAATAACTCATCACGGGAGCCGTCGGCCGAACCGCCGGCATTGCGCTTCTTCTCGAACGCCGACGGAAGGGTCATCGGCTGGCTGTAGCCCTTCTGCCTTTCGACGTGGCCGGTGATCGCCTCAACTTCGTCCGATGAGATAAAGGCATTCTGAATCCGGATTGGTTTGGAAGACCCCGGTGGAAAATACAGCATATCCCCGTTTCCAAGGAGCTGCTCGGCGCCGTTCATATCGAGGATCGTACGCGAGTCGATCTTGGTCGCCACCTGATAAGCGATTCGGGCAGGGAAATTCGCCTTGATCACGCCCGTGATAACGTCCACAGAAGGCCGCTGGGTCGCAAGCACAAGATGGATACCAACAGCCCTGGCAAGCTGCGCCAACCGTGCGATCGGCTCTTCCACCTCGCGCGCGGCGGTAATCATGAGGTCCGCGAGCTCGTCAATGACGACAACGATGTATGGAATCTTCCTGTGTTTGAACGTATCCGTATCATGAAGCCGTCCGGCCCTGACCTTGTCGTTGTAGTCCGCTATATTCCTCACGCCCGCATGCGCCAGACGGTCGTATCTTTTCTCCATCTCCAGTTCGACGCTCTTCAGCACGAGGACTGCATTTTGCGGCGTGGTAATGATATCTTCCTGGATATCGGGAGAGACTCCGAGGTAATGGTGCTTGAGACGCCTGAAGAGCGAAAGCTCGATCTTCTTCGGATCGATGATGACGAACTTCACATCGCTCGGATGGAGTTTGTAAATGAGGTTCACCAGAATCGTGTTGATCCCCACACTCTTTCCCGAACCCGTTGCTCCGGCGATCAAAAGATGCGGCATGCGGGCAAGATCGTCAACGAAGACTTCGCCCGAGATTGTCTTCCCAAGGGCCAGCGGGAGAGCGGCCTTTGAATCCCGGAATCTTGTGGAGTTAATGACGCTCCGTATGGTTACGAGCGAGGGATGCTGATTCGGTATTTCCACTCCCACAGTACCCTTCCCGGGAATGGGGGCAATGATCCTGATCCCCTTCGCCTTCATCGCCAGGGCTATGTCATCTTCCAGGCTTTCGATTCTGCTGATCTTGACGCCGGTCGCGGGAACAAGTTCATAGAGAGTCACAACGGGACCTGGTGTCACCGAGACGCTTTCGATCTCCACGCCAAAGTCAGCGAGCTTTGATCGCAGGAGCTCGGCATTCGCTTTCAGTTCCTGTTCATCCACCTGTTCGCTGCCCCGCACGGGATCCAGAAGATCGACCGAAGGCGGAACGAAGTCTATTTCCTCCTGGACGTCTTCAGCGTCTTTTCGGTGCTGGTCAAAATCTGCCTCCTCCTCCTTGACAGCTTCTTTGATGTCCAATAACAGCTCAGATTCCCCTGACTGCACCTTCAGCTCTTCCTGCACCGTCAGGTCCGGCTCTTTCGCGGGAGGGCGAACCGGGGCGGAGATTGGCGAGGCGGCCGGCGGGGTGCGGATTACCGAAGGTCTTGAACCTAACGCGGCGGGCCTTTCACTTTCTTCGGGCCTTCTCACGTTGATAGCCGCGGCAGAAGTCGATTGCATCGATTTCATCCCCTTGGACAATGCTGCGGCCAATTCCCTCAAGCGGGCCATGCCCCATGCTCCACCGACAACCGCCCATTGCTTGACTCGTTCGTAGGTCAACTGGAGATCCAAATCAAAGAGGAGCACCGCAATCGAGAAAAACATGCCGATGAGAAGAATGAATGCACCGGCCATTCCGATCAGCTTTGAGAGGACGCTGGCAATGAAATCACCCACTGCTCCGCTCCATTCCATAATTAGAATGGGTTCCGGACTCGTAAGCCGAAGGAGCCCGTTGAGCCCGGCAAAGAGAATCGCAAGGGCGACAACGTAGTTTGTGGCAACAAGAACCTTGTGAATGCTCTTTCGCCTGAGAAGGGTGAAGGACCAAACGAATCCCAGGATCGGGAGAACAAGAACGGAATAACCGATGGTACCGTTGATGAGCCAGTTGGAAAGAAGGGCGCCCAGGAGGCCCAGGAGGTTCCCTGTCTGCTGAGCCTTCGCCTGAATCAACTCGTCATTAGTTACCACCTTCCAGAGGTCCGTGATCTGGATATCGCCGCTCGCCTGATCTTCGGCACTGTAGGAAAGAAGGCTCAGCAGTACCATGAACGACACAAGAATTCCCGCCACACAGAGCATCTGGTTCTGGCGGCTCTTCTTCTTCTTTGGAGTCAGGACTGCCTTCGGATCATCCATATGTTCTCCTCGTTCGCCCATGTCAAACGGGTACTTTTGGCGCTTCCTTCTCGGCGGGACCGGTCTCGTTTTTCCTGAGCTTGATTGAGGTACCGTTCAAGACCGGAACACTCTGCATTGAGTCTATCTGAGCACAGACCTTAATGTCTTCGGCAAAGCCTATTTCGGCGAGGTAACGTCCGTGATCGGAATTCTTCAGCATTTTCAGCACGGATTTTCCAAAACTCTTGTACAAACTCCGGGCGGCCATGGAAGGATCGGTGAGTTCGACATCGGCCGATTTATCGTCCGAAAGTCTTTGAACGAGCATTCCCGCACACACAGCATCTTCCAGGCTGAATCCGCCGGTGACCGGAGGCCGGCCCGCGCACACGATCATGATATCCGACTGCAGCGATCGGACGAAATCGACAATCGCCGACATGTTGACGAATCCCAGAATGGCCATCGCCCGTGCGTATCGGCTCTTGACCATCGCAACCGACCCGTTCGTGGTGCAGAAGATGATCGATTTTCCACGAACCATCGCCTCGGTATACTCGACGGGAGAATTGCCCAGGTTGAACCCCTGAATCATTTTCCCGTTCCGCTCTCCGCCGCGAAGGGTCACATCGCCGAAGAGGCTGCCCGATATCTTCACAGCAGATTCAATACTTCCAACCGGAATGATCTCCCGGGCGCCGTTTTGGAGGGCGGTCACGACCGTTGTGCTCGATCGGAGAACGTCAATCACGATGACATTCTTGTCCCTGAGCTGCATCTCGTCGAGCTGCGATTGGGAGAAGCAAAGGCCTATTCTCATGCGCCTGACCGTTATCGTTTTTGGAGAAAGGGAATGTTCACCACGGTTGCCGGGACGTCCTTCCCGCGAACATCCACGGTAAGTTCGGTTCCAACAGCTGCTTCCCTTGTCCTCACGTACCCCAGGCCGATTCCTTTTTGCAGACTTGGTGAAAATGTGCCGCTTGTGACCTGACCCGACGCCTCGCCCTTCGACTTAATGCCGTAGCCATGACGCGGCATGTTCTTGTCGGACACCGTAAATCCTACGAGCTTCCGATGAAGCCCCGCTTCTTTTGCCTTCATCAGAACCGACTTGCCGATGAAATCGGGCTTGTCGAGTTTCGTGATCCAGCCGAGTCCTGCTTCAAGCGGATGCGTCGTTTGATCGATGTCGTTGCCGTACAGGCAATATCCCATTTCAAGTCGCAGCGTATCGCGGGCGCCAAGCCCGACGGGAGTAATCCCGAATTCCTTGCCCTTCTCGAAAATGGCATTCCACAATTTCTTTCCCTGATCCTCATTGATGCTGGAGTAGAGTTCAAACCCAAGTTCTCCGGTGTATCCCGTCCGGGAAATCATCATCGGAATTCCCGCGACCTTGCCCTGTTCAAACCTGTAGTAGCCGATACCGGCCAGGTCGATATCCGTAAGGGGTTGCAGCGTCGCCAGAGAACGCGGCCCCTGGATGGCAAGGAGAGCCGTTGCATCACTGACATCGCTGAGACTGACGTCACCGTGGAGTTTCGATTGAAGCCACTCGAAATCTTTCTTAATGTTCGAGGCATTGACAACCAGCAGGTAATATGAACCGCAATGATAGACGAGCAGATCGTCGACGATCCCGCCGTTCTCGTAGCACATTGCTGAGTACTGTGCTTTCCCTTCAGAGAGTCTTGACACGTCGTTGACGGTCACCCGTTGAAGGAACTCCAGCGCCGATTTCCCCCGCACTTCAAATTCTCCCATGTGGGAGACGTCGAAGACTCCTACTGCGGAACGGACGGCAAGATGCTCCTTCACGATACCCGACGGATACTGGACGGGCATTGCATACCCGCCAAACTCGATCAACTTCGCCCCTAGTGATTCGTGAATTCCATAAAAAGGGGTCTTCTTCATTTCTTGCCTTCCTGCAATTTTCTCCAATCTGCAAGGAATCGCTCCAATCCAATATCGGTGAGCGGGTGCTTGATCAGCTGCTCAATCACTTTAAACGGCATCGTACAAATCTCCGCTCCGATCATTGCGGCTTCAACAACATGAACCGGATGGCGCACGCTTGCGACAAGCACCTGCGTCTTGTATCCGTAGTTGCGGTAGATCGTCACGATCTGCCGGATGAGATCCATCCCGTTCTGGCTGATATCGTCGAGCCGCCCGATGAACGGGCTGATGATGTAAGCCCCCGCCTTCGCAGCCATCAATGCCTGGTTCGGCGAAAAGCAAAGCGTCACGTTCGTACGAATCCCCTCTGCTTTGAAGATCTTCACGGCCTTGAGGCCTTCCTTGATGAGAGGCACTTTGACAACGATGTTCTTGTGGATCTTCGAGAGCTCGCGTCCCTCTTTGAGCATGCCGTCCGTGTCCTTCGAAACCACTTCGGCGCTGATGTCTCCGTCAACAATGGCGCAAATTTCTTCAAGAAGTTTCCTGAAGTCCTTACCCTCTTTCGCCACGAGGCTGGGATTCGTCGTTACTCCGTCCAACACCCCCAGGCTGGCCGCTTCCTTGATTTCTGCAATACTCGCCGTGTCGATGAAGAATTTCATTTCTGAACCTCGTTACGCTTTGTACTGGTCTGTGATGTCCTTCCCCTGCTTGAGTGAGGTGAATCGGAATTCATCCACCGGCAGGGACGAATCGGGAATCAACTTGATTCGAACGAAGAACTTGAATTTGATTTTTGTGAGCCGTGAGATCGTTCCTTCGTGCAAATAGGCCGCGATGGTGGGATTCGCCCTCAATTCCAGGCGGAATTCCCGGGATTCCGATTTGAACCGTCGGATCCATCGCTCGATGGTATTGATGGTCGTCGTCTTCGACTGCACAAGGCCGGTTCCGCCGCAGGTGGGACAGCTCTCGCTGAAGCTCAGGTGAATGCTCTGCCGGACACGCTGCCGCGTCATCTGTATGAGGCCGAATTCCGTCATGGGAAGCACGGTGACCTTCGCCCGATCGCGGCGAAGCTCCTTCTTCATCTCATCGTAGACCTTCTTCTTGTTCTTCTCGTCCTCGAGATCGATGAAATCGATAACGATAATTCCGCCGATATCCCGCAGCCTGAGCTGCCTGCAGATTTCCCTCGCCGCCTCCATGTCCGTCTTGAGCGAATTCAGCTCCTGCTCCCTCTTTGCCGCATACCGGCCGCTGTTGACGTCGACAACGGTCATCGCCTCGGTCTTTTCAATGTAGATGTACCCCCCGCTCTTGAGCCACACTTTTCTGCTGAAGAGCGTCTCTATGTCCTTCTCCACCCCGTGTTTATCGAAAATGGGTTCTTTGCCCCGATAGAGCTCGAGCCTGTCGAGCATGTCCGGAGAGACCCATTGGACGTATGAACGAACCTCCTTGAACAGCTTTTTGTCGTCAATGACGACGTGCTCGACGCTGTCGGAAAAAAGATCACGCATCACACTTGACGTCGTGTTCATGTCCTTGTACACAAGGCTCGGCGCCTGTTCAGTCTTGACGGCTTTTTCGATGTTCCCCCACACCCGGACGAGCTCTTCGAGGTCCTGCTTGATCATCTCCTCCGATTTGCCCTCCGCGACAGTCCGTATGATCGCTCCGAAGCCCTCCGGGATAAAGGACCGGACAAGTTTTCTGAGCCTGCGCCTCTCTTTGAAGTTGTTCAGCTTTTTGGAGACTCCAACTTTGCCGTCGAAGGGGAGAAGCACGAGGAAACGGCCGGGCAAGGAGATCTCCGAGGTGACGCGCACCCCCTTTTTCCCCACCGGCTCCTTTGTGATCTGGACGAGAATCTCGTGGCCTTTCTGGAGATTGACTTCGGGTCTTCGCCGTTCTTCTCGCCTGGCGGGAGGGGGAGCATCTACAGCCACCGCCGCCTGAGCGGACGGTTCTGTGCCGCTCCCATTGGTCGGGGCCTGGGGATGAACGGCTTGAGGTTTTTCATCCTCTTCGTCGTCATCGTCATCAAAAAGGGCGTTGTATTCCTGGAGGGAGTCGCCGATATCGGAGAAATGGAGAAAAGCGTCCTGCTGGAGGCCAATGTCGATAAAGGCAGCCCGAATGCCGGGCATGACTTTGGCGACTTTTCCGAAGTAGATGTCCCCAACCATTCGTTCCTTTCCGGGGACTTCAACAAACAATTCGGCTAGCCGGCCGTCTTCAAGAATGGCGATACGATGTTCGTTCGCCGTCGAGTTGATGATAATATCTTTTTTCATAGGGATACCAATTCCGCCTCAGCCTCCGCAACAAGGAATAGATTCCGGCTCGAGATGGAAAAAGCCCCTGAAGCAGCGGCACACAGCCGCCGGGCAACGACATTCGTTTGTATCCTTTTCCAAAGCGATCCGGATTTCGCGCAGGCCCGGTGATCGGGCACAGATCCCTCAATGGCGCGAGACAGGCAGTAAGAAACAGTAAGTGTGAAGAGATAGTGATAAGAACCATGATTATTCTCTCCGCATTTTCGCACGGGGCGGGGACCGCGGAGCGGACCCTGGAGTCTTTGGCCGGTCAGAGCCGGACCATACAAAAAGAGGTCAAGCTTCCCTGTGTCACACAAAACCGTGTGCCGACCGTTGCTTCCTTCCGGACCTGGCGGGGTTGAGCAACGTCTTGTTGCACAGGACTTGACCTCACAACCCAAGCTTCAAAAACCAAATAAACTCCGATATGTGATACGAGTAAAACCGTCGCACGGTCAGGACGCGCCGACATGAAGGGGTGGGAATGCCCTACCTTGTGGCCTTGCATCCCCCCTCGTGGAGCTGAGGAGGATCGAACTCCCGACCTCTTCGTTGCGAACGAAGCGCTCTCCCAGCTGAGCTACAGCCCCAAGATCCGCTTGATTGCTTCCTGATCGAATGCGGCTACCATCTTCTTCTTTCGATCAGTATTGTACTTCCTCTTCAGCTCCCATTCCCTCCACATCGCCTCCCTACGGGTTTGGAAAATCTCGAAGTAGCCGAGCTTCCAAGGCGCCTTGCCACAGGTCACCCTAACAAAACCTCGATTGTGTTTCAGCAACCTTTCCTTCAGACGCTGCGTCTGGCCTGTGTACAAGGATCCATCAACACAACTCACCAAAATGTAAACGACAAACACTTCGCCCCCCCAAAGCATCCGTTTGAAGCGCTCTCCTCTACGAGTCTACGACTCCCTACGGATCGTAGATCGTAGAGTCGTAGACCAGCTGAGCTACAGCCCCAAGATTCCAGCAAAGTTCGAAATTCGACGTTCGGCGTTCGACATTGGACATTATCCCACAACGACGAGAGCAACAATATCGAATATCCAATGCCGAATGATGAATGTAGAAGTATTCGATAATCCAGCTGGAGCTACCGCCCCGGGACTATCAATTTCTTCAAATTCCTTCAGTTAAGATACGAAACTTCAAGTTGGGAGGCAACTCAATTTACCCTTCTCCCAACCAGAATGGGAGTTACCGCATGAACCAGAGATTTGATTCTGCACCCTTTTTTTGATAAGATTTTTTCAGGAGGAGTCCATGAAAACAGACCATCAGACCGGAACCTTATTTGAGCAGTATGTGACCGTCATTCGCCGGCTTCGGGCCGAGTGCCCCTGGGATCGGGAGCAGACACATGAATCAATCCGCCATAGTCTCCTCGAGGAGGCATACGAAGTCATCGAGGCAATCGATCATAACGATTTGAACGAGCTCAAGCAGGAACTGGGTGATCTCCTCCTGCACGTGACGCTTCATTCCGTCATGGCCGAGGAGAAAGAGGCGTTTACGGTCAACGACCTGATCAAGGCTGCAACGGAGAAAATGATCCGCCGTCATCCGCATGTCTTCGCCGGTACGAAAGTGAGCGGGTCTCACGAAGTGAAGGCGAATTGGGAGAAATTGAAGATGAAGGAAGGCCGACGATCTGCCCTTGACGGGGTTCCGAAGGAACTGCCGGCTCTTCTCCGGGCGGGTCGCATCCAGGAAAAAGCGTCAAAAGTCGGTTTCGACTGGAAGGAAGCGAAAGAAGTGTGGAAGAAAGTGAATGAGGAGCTGCGGGAGCTTCAGGCTGCGGGAGAAGACGAAAAAGAGGAGGAACTGGGAGACGTTCTCTTCTCTCTCGTGAATTATGCCCGCTTCGTCAATATCAACCCCGAGCTTGTGCTCAGAAAGACGACGGAGAAGTTCATAAGGAGATTCCATCAAATCGAGGAGGAGCTCCGCCGCAAGGGAAAATCCCCTGAAGAGGTTACGCTGGAAGAGCTTGACGGTCTTTGGAATGAAGTAAAGCGAAAGAACCGCTAGTGAGAACCCGACTTGTCCCCGTTTGATCCCCCACTGGTCTTGCCGTTGCTTTGCTCGTGGTATCGGTCGTAGGCATCGATGATCTCCTTCACCAGCCGGTGCCGAACGACGTCATTCCGATCCAGGTACACAAACGCCACCCCCTGAATCTCCTTCAGCACTTCCTGGATCTGTACCAATCCCGATGTGGTTTTCGGCGGGAGGTCGATCTGCGTAATGTCCCCTGTGATAATGGCACGGGAATTCGTTCCGAGCCTTGTGAGGAACATCTTCATTTGCATTGCGCTGGCATTCTGGGCTTCATCGAGAATGACGAATGCGTTGTGGAGTGTCCGTCCCCGCATGTATGCCAGAGGGACAATCTCGATGATTCGTTTCTCCATGTAGCTCCTGAGCTTTTCTGCCGAGAGCATGTCGTCGAGCGCATCATACAGAGGACGGAGGTACGGATCGACTTTCTCCCTGAGGTCACCCGGAAGGAATCCAAGGTTTTCGCCTGCCTCGACCGCGGGCCTGGCAAGGACGATCTTCGTCACATCCCTGTTCTTCAGAGCGGCGACAGCCATTGCGACAGCAAGATACGTTTTTCCCGTTCCGGCCGGCCCGATGGAGAACACGATATCGTGCTTTCGTATCTGCTGTACGTAGTTCTTCTGCCCCTGCGTACGTGGCTTGATAATGCCGACCTTGGTATAGAGGATCGCATTCTCGGAGTCCTCAGTGTCTTTTGGGATCTCCGGTGTTGAGCCGTTGACCGAGACAAGGTCGATCACCGTGTCAACGTCGTTGGGCGAGAGATTGCCGTTCTTGGCGAGAATGTAGAGAAGTTCTTTGAAGATCCGTTCGAGCTTGGTGACTTCCTGTTGGTTCCCCCGTAGAGTGATCTGATCGCCGCGGACGGTGATTGTTGCATCGAACCGTTCCTCGATCAATTGAAGGTGGGCGTCGTTGAATCCGAGCAATTGAACCGTGTCAACGCTCTTGAGTTCGATCTTTCTTTCTGTCAATCCCTTAAGCCTCGCCTCCTGTTGTTCTAGAAAACAGAAACGCCCACTCGCGCACCTTCGTGCGGTCGGGGCGTTTCAAAAAAACGAACTCCGATCAATGAAGCCGTGAGATCGCTCTCCTTATTTCCTGTTGTTCCAGTATGATCGTTCGGCGGCCTTCTCCTCGCTTGTCAACGGAGCCTTGGCCGGAATCTTGAGTTTCCATCCAGGTTCAATGACATCTGCATTCTTGATCAGGTCGCGGTTTCCCTGATAAATCTTGGGCCAGAGGAACGCATTGTCATAAATTCTCGGCTTCTTTGCGATATTCCACAAGCAGTCCCGATCTTTTGCCCATGTCCCGACCGTATAGGTCATCATCCCTGCGCCGGACTCTGCGTACTGCTTCAGGGTGGCCTTCAGGGCGTCCAACCGCTTCTGATAGTCGGCGAGTTGATCGTAATATTTGGGCAGAGCGGCCAGTTTGTTTTTCTTGGCCGCATCAATCCAACCCTGTACCTCATCGAGCTCCGCGCGTCGGCTCCACAGGTCTTGGTTCGAAAGTTTGGAAAGATCGCTCAACTTGGTATCAATTTTCTTGAGGTCGTTTTCGTAGGCCGCAATCTGTTCGGGGGTGCCGCCCGTCATGGCGAGCAATTCATCCTGGCACTGCTTCAGGGCTGCTGCCTTTGCGGCATCTTGCGATTGCAGATTCTCGACTTCCGATTTCAGACTCGAGAGCTTGCTGTTCAGATCATTCCGTTTTGCGGTCAATTCCGTGATCTGCTTCTGCCACTCCTCTTTCGTCATTTCCTGGGCAAATGCGCCGGCGGTCGCGACCATCAGCAAGAGTGACACAAGACTTATGTATGTGAGTAATTTCATTGTCTTTCTCCTTAGGGTCCGCTGGTTACATGCCTTTTGCGCGTTGCTCTGTGACGGCCTTATCCTCGGCGCATTTCTTTAATTGTGCGTCTTTGTCAGCAATCGACTGTTGAAGAGCCGATTTCTGAGACTCGAGGTCCTGAACCTGGCGCTCCAGCGAAGTCACTTCGGCCTTTAACTCGTCCAGCTGCTTCAGATCGTCTTCGCTGAGACCGCTTGAGCAACCCGAGGCAAGGAGACCCCCCATCAAAAGGGCACCGAGCATCAGGCTCATCGATTTCTTCATGAGAAATTCTCCTTATTTGGGGTATACACTCTGTTTTCCCATATCCAAAAGAAGCGTTAAAAAAATAAACAATAGAAAAAGGAATGTCAAGGTAAAATCTCGTGGCGTGACATTCGCCACATATTGGCTTTCCCCCCATTAGAGAAGGCCTCGCTCAGCAAAACTGGTGAATTCACTATCTGCCACGATGATATGATCTTGTACGGGGATACCGAGAATCTTTCCTGCATCGACAAGCTGACGTGTAATGGCCCGATCCTCCTGACTCGGCTCAGGATTGCCGCTTGGATGATTATGCACAAAGATCACTGAAGCGCAACGAGTTTTGAGAGCATCGGCAAAACACTCACGTGGATGCACTAGCGAGGAATTGAGTGTCCCTTTCGTCACCCGGATCTGATGCATGAGCTGATTTGAAGCAGAAAGTAAGAGGACCCAGAATTCCTCGTGCCGCAAGTCCTTCAGTTTCGCCGAAATCCACTGGATCACATCTTCGGGGGAGCGGAGAAAGGGCTTTCCGTCATTGTCGCGCACGGGAATGCGACGGGCAAGTTCAAAGGCGGCAGCAAGAGTGGTGGCTCGAACCAGCCCAAGGCGCATCTCCATGAAATCGTGGAACGTCATGCGGGCAAGGTTGCGCAAGGATCCGCTCTTGGAAAGGAGGGTCCGGGCGAGGTCGAGGGCGGTCGCCCCCCGGGTACCCGATCGCAACAGGATGGCCAGAAGCTCCGCTTCCGAGACAGTACCTGAACCTTCACGAACAAGCCTCTCCCTCGGGCGCTCGCCTTCCGGCCAGTGTTTTATAGCCAAATGAGAAATCTGCGCCGATCCGGCGCCGGGACCTCTACCCCCCTTTTGCATGGCTGCCCCCCTATGGTTGGATTGTGTCCTGAGGTTGTTCTTCGATCAGGTCGATTTCGGCAACTTTCCTGACTGTGCGGTTCTTGAACTCAAGCAGACTCAAAGCAGTGTTGACCCTTGAAGCCCCGATCGAAAAAGTCGTATGCCAACCCTTCACGCGATTGATATTCGAAAGAGCCACCGCCAGATCGTTTCTCCGCGACGATCCCTTGGCAATCTGATCGAGAAGGAGCTTTGTCGCGTCGTATCCGATGAGGACCGTGATATTGGGCTTTCTATTCATGGCGCGCTGATACCGGCCGACGAAGAGCTGGTATTCTTTGTCCTTCTCATCGACGTGTGAATCGAACGAAAAGATGACTCCATTTGTGTACTGGCGGTTCTGATCCAATTCCGCAGGGTCGTTCCATTCTCCCGTTCCCAGAAGCCGGGTTCTGAAATTGAAGTACTTCAGCTGCGATGAGACGATGCCGATCTCAGCGGAAGAGGTGATCGGAAGAAAGATATCATCGATATTCGTCACGGCGAGCCCGAGGCTGTCATATTTGATGACGGCCCGTTCCGTGGGAATCATAAGGGAGTCCGCGATCTTCTTGCCATCCTTACCCCACAAGTCCTGCACCGGAATGGAAGAGCCCCATTCGACGAGCGAGTCGACCACATGCGCTTCGACGCCGGTCATGAGGATCTTTCTCAGATCCTCAAATGAAAGCCGCGAGGCAAAATTGACGACGTACGGTTCTCCCTTGTCCAAAGCCCGCTGGCGCATGGTGGAAAGCTGGACCCGAAGGTCCGTTGCGCCGGTAGCATACCACTGCAGGTCGATCAGTTCTCCTCCAAGCTTTGCGACCTCGTCCACAAACGCGTCAGCCATGGATTTGGGTATCACGTCGGCGGGTGAAAGGACCGCAAATCTCCGGCTGCCCCTGGAAAAAGCGTACCGGGCCATTGTACGTCCCCGCACTTCAAAATCCGGATTCAATTGAAACACGTAAGGACCGATGGAAGCGATACCGTTGGCGGTCGCCGTGGGCGTAAGAAGCGGGACACCCTTGGCACTTGCAATGCCCGCACACGCGAATGCTTCGTTGCTGAAAACCGGCCCGAGAATCGCCACAACACCGTCATCACTGCACAACTCCGTCACGGTACGCGCCGCAATTCCGGGATCGCGCTCTGAATCGCGCACTTCGAGATTCACTTTGGGCAAATTGACCTGGTTGTACTCCTCCACAGCCATTCTCATGCCGTCGAGAAGATCGACTCCCAACTCCCTCATGGTTGCCTGCTGAGCCTTCAGCATGAGCGGGAGGACCGCGCCGATCTTGATGCTGCCGCTAAATTGGATTCGCTGGAGGAGCTCTATCGCCCTGTTGACATTCGGAGTAGACGGCGGCAGCATCGCGATCGGTTGCAGGAGGTCCTGGGCGGACTTCACATCGCCGCTCCGGTAGATTCGTTCGGCAAGATGGATCGTGAGTGTTACCTTGACCGCGTCCGAGGCGGCGGACGGAAGAAGAAGCTGCAGGTCGGCAAGGCTCAGATAGTTCATTGCCAGCTCATCGAGCAATCGAAGAGAACGGTCGCGTGTGAGGTCATCAGGCGCGGTCTCAAACGCTATCGAAAGCTCCGATGCGGCATCTTCGTACCGAAGCATCCTGAAATAATCCAACCCCAGTGTGTAATGAGCATCGGGGAGGTAGGTCGACTTGGGATACAGGTCGAGGAAGTTCTTCAGAAGCCTGACCGATTCGCGATAATTCCCGAGCCGATAATAAGCCTTCCCGGCCATGACCATGGCACCTGTTGTGCGATGATTGTAGGGAAAGTCTCTCATGCATCTCACGAATTGTGCTGCCGCACTATCAAATCGTGCGCCGGAGAAATGCCTCATTGCGGCAACAAACACGCGCTCGACGTCGGGGCGGAACAGGAGGCTGTCATCCTGAGCGGAAGAGACCCCCGTCAGGACGATGGAAAGAAGGAGGGTGAGAGAGAAAAGGCGCAAAGGTCGAATGCGAAACTCCATGAAGAAAGATCAGGACAGGGTTTTGGGGCCGGCTTGAACCTTCAGCTTCCCCTGAAGCGCTTTGGGATTCTGCGGCTCAAGAGCCAGGGCCCGCTCAAAACATTCCGAAGCGGTTTGGGGATCCCCTCGATGGAGATACAGGAATCCAACGTTGGCAATGGCATCTGTGAGACGGGGATTAAGCTCCAGAGCTTTCTGCAAATATCGTTCGGCTTCGTCGAATCGCTCAAGCGAGAGTAGGACGTCTCCGCACATTTGCCAGCCATTCGGCTCATTCGGGTCCATCTCGACCGCCGCAACAAATTCTTCGTAGGCACTGGTCCAGGATTTTGTTCTCTGATACGCGAGGCCGAGCAGGTAGTGGCCAATCCAACTGTACGGATCCGCCGTAATTGCCTGCTTCAGGACAACGATGGCCTCGGAAAAAGCCTCCCGCCGCAAGAGGAGTTCCCCCAGGGATTCGTTGATCTTCGGGAACATTGGATCAACCTTCTTGGTCTTGCGGAAATGAGATTCGGCCTGTTTGTAATTCCCCCGGTAGAAATGACAGAGCCCCATGTTGAACTGCATATGCGCCCCGAGAGTCCTGGAGAGCAGTTTTTCATGAAGGGCAAGCTGTCTGTAGTAGACAAGAGCCCGGCCATAGTCCCCCGTCTTCAGATAGAGATTGCCGAGGAGGAAGATAATCTTATTCGGGTCCTTGCTCGACGACGCGGCCTGCCTGAGCACGTTCTCGGCGGCCTGGTATTGCCGAAGTTCCGCGTAGACATGCGACAGTTCGACCCATGCCTGTTCGACCGAGGGTGCGACACTCGTGATGCGTGCGTAAAGCTGCGCTGCGTGGAGAAATTTTCTTTCCTCCACAAAATTCCTCGCCTGCTCCAGCATTTGATGAAGCGTCGCTTCGTCAATCATACGTGCAGAAGATAGCGATTGACCCACTGAATTGCAATCAGAAATCCCTTTTGAGCGAGCGGCGACCGACGACGATTCCCACTGTCACGAGAATTGCCGAGAGGCTGCTGAACACGATGAGCGAGGGGACGATGACCGTTTCGTCAAACGGTCTGCGGTAGAAGATCGCGTCGAAATGGCCCTTCAGGGGAATAGCAAAGAGCGCGACAAGTATCACAAGATAGACAAGCGTCAGCAGAAATGTCAGCGTCGCCCCCTGAGACGATGCAATGCGGATGGGATTCCGTTCCTGGTAATTCACAAAATACCCT
This sequence comes from Bacteroidota bacterium, assembly GCA_035291905.1. Lineage (GTDB taxonomy): Bacteria > Bacteroidota > Ignavibacteria > UBA10030 > UBA10030 > JACPLA01. Next base: position 5,734 of record DATDRF010000252.1, on the reverse strand, counting down.
CCGAATCCCAGGTTGAGAGCGGTCATGGTGAGGGAAATCACAAAAGAGCTGTACAAACCAAACCAGAGAAGCATTCGGTTGGCCGGAGTGAGGCGCACAAACGGCTTGTTGGAGAAATACGAAATGAGGAGGCCCAGCGTCAGAACGAGCAGGAATCCGATAATGAACTTTGTCCAGTAGACCTTGCTGATCCGAACAGGCATGCTCCGAAGCGCCCAGAACGATCTTCCTTCGAGGCTCATCATGGGAAATGCAAACCGCAGTGCAAGGGATGCAGAAAGAAAACCTCCGAATGAATAGAGGACTAGATAGACGATTGCGGGAAGCTCTGCCACCTGGAGAATGAAATTCAGCCCCCTGATGCTGCTCACGAAGACGGATATCAGCACGATCATGACCGCAAGGTGAATCCATTGGCTCGGATCCCTGAAGAACGTGAAGTATTCCTTCTTCAGAAGGGACTCCATGACGGGCGAAAAGATCGATTCGTTCCTGAAATCGAAGAATTTCTTCCGGGTGTGCATTTTCGGTTGGTTCGATTCGGCCTGCACCTGAAAAGTCACAAGCCAACTGCGGTAGTAGAACCTGTTGGCAATCAGCAAACAGAGAACAAACATGCCGGCGGCGACAAGCAGAAGAAGAAGGGCCATCGGCAGGCCCCGCACGAACTCTCCCCGCGAGACGAAGAAGAGGAATTCCGCAACCCAGTGACTCGGAAGGAACTTTGCAAACACCGGGTCAAGCTGGGCAAGGTTGATATCAATATTGGGGTAATACTTCCCTGTCTCCTCGATCAGTTTGATCGGGTTGGAGAAGCGGAAAAACATGTAGACCATGACAAGATACAGGCCGCTGAGAATGGCCATGACGCGCCGGAAACCGATTCGTCCCGCGATCTTCATGATGGTCATCAAGATGATCACCGCCAGACATGCCGACAGAAACATGAAGGGAATGAGGACAAAGCCCAGGAGACCGACAATCCCCCACCAAGGATACCCGAAGTACGAGCCGTATCCCACAAGAACCATGAACGCTACAAGGAACAATGTCGTTGAACTGTAAAGAAAATTGTCCAGAAACTTCAGGACAAAGATCGTGGAGTAAGAGACGGGTTTTGTGAGAAGATAGGCGACTTCCGGAGATCGATAGAGAGTCGCATAGGAAACGATGATGTTGCCAAGATTCACCGAAACGAAGAACACGAACAACATCATTGAGATGAAACGGTGAAAAAGGAACAAGCCGATTCTCGGAACTTCAAGAACGTACTGGGTGATCTCGTGTGAAAGGATGTAAGCGCCGGAAGCGAACCCGCCGAAGACGAGAAGCGAACCGACGCCCCGGATGATCGGAACGGCGCGGACATCGAACGTCGTCTTGACAAAGGAGATGAACTTGTACTTCAAAATATGGAGGAACATTCCCATTATTTCGTCAGCTCGAGGAATACCGACTCGAATTTTCCGCCGTACTGCTGCTTGTAGGCCTGAAGCTTTTGCTGGGTGTCGACAAAGACGAGTTTCCCGTCTTTGATGATGCCGATCCTGTCGCACAGCTCTTCAGCAACCTGGAGACTGTGGGTGGACATGAACACGGAAACACCATCCTGCGCCTTCTTTTTGAGGGCTTCTTTCACAATCTTTGCGCTTCTCGGGTCCAGTCCGATCATAGGCTCATCAATGACAATGACTTTCGGGTCATGGATGAGACCTGCAGTGATCGTGATCCTCTGCCTCATTCCCTGAGAATAGTCTTCGGTCCGCTTGTCCACCCAATCGCCGATTTCAAAATGCGCGACCAGAGAATCGATCTTGTCGGCAAGCCATTTCTTTTCCAGCTTGTAGAGGCCTCCGACGAAGAAAAGAAATTCGCGTCCCGTCAGCTTGTCGTAGAGGAACGGCTGATCCGGAACATACGCGAGATCGCGTTTCGCCTCGATCGGCTGGGTGACCGTGTCAAAACCATTGATGAGAATTTTCCCGCTCGAAGGCGTGAACAGCCCGGCGATCATCTTGATCGTTGTTGTTTTCCCTGCGCCGTTGGGGCCCAGGAATCCGAAGAATTCTCCCGGTTTCACAATCAGAGATAGCCCGTCGACTGCCGCGAAATTGCCGAATTTCTTCGTAACGCTTTGAAGTTCAATCATGAGGCTGGAATGGATGTACGGTGTGGAACGTTATTCCCACTCGATGGTAGCGGGAGGCTTTGAACTGATGTCGTATACAACCCGGTTGACTCCCCTGAGTTCATTAATGATTCTGTTCGAAGCAGAAGCGAGGACCTCAGGCGGAATCCGGGCCCAATCTGCAGTCATGCCATCGACGCTGGTAACGGCGCGCAAGGCAATCGTAGATTCGTATGTTCTTCCGTCTCCCATCACTCCCACCGACCGCACCGGGAGCAATACAGCAAACGCTTGCCAGATCTCATCGTAGAGTCCCGCTTTTCTGATCTCTTCGATGAAGATCTCGTCTGCCTCACGAAGCAGCTCGAGTTTCGGCTTCTCAACCGATCCAAGCAGCCGAACCGCGAGTCCCGGCCCTGGAAACGGGTGCCGACCGATCAATTCCTCCGGCAACCCCAGTCTTCGTCCGACCTCACGTACCTCGTCCTTAAAGAGCTCCCGAAACGGTTCCACAAGCCTGAAATTCATCCTCTTTGGGAGGCCGCCGACATTGTGGTGAGTTTTGATCGTGACCGAGGGCCCTTTGAAAGAGACCGATTCGATAACGTCAGGATAGAGTGTTCCCTGGGCAAGATATTCAAAACCCCCGTGATGCGAGGACTTCGATTGCCGTTCGAGTTTCTTCGCGTGCTGTTCGAAAACGTTGATGAACGTTTTTCCGATAACCTTCCGCTTCTTCTCAGGATCCGTAACATTTTTCAGCCGGCGAAGAAAAATCTTTGATGCATCGACATATGTGAGGCCGATCTTGAATCTCTTCTGAAACGCATCGACCACCACTTCGCTCTCGTTCTTCCGCATCAGTCCTGTATTGATATGAATGCAATGGAGCTGGCTTCCTATCGCCTTATGAATGAGAACCGCAGCAACGGCCGAATCGACTCCGCCGCTCAGGGCACAGAGAACTCCCGACTTCCCCACCCTTTTCCTGATTTCCGCCGCTTCCCGTTCAATGAACGCCGCCGGAGTCCAGTCCCCTTTGGCTCTGCAGACCTGAAAAACAAAATTTGAGAGGATCTGTTTCCCCTTTGGTGTGTGAACAACCTCAGGATGAAACTGTACGCCGAAGATCTTCTTCTGCGAATTTCGGATTGCGCAGATAGGGGCGTTGGAAGTGTGGGCAATGGGCTCGAAACCGGGCGGCAGCTTCTTCAACGCGTCGCCATGACTCATCCAGACCGTCGCTGTTCCGTCAAGCCCCGAAAACAAATCGTCTCGCCGGTCTATGAGAAGCTCGGCTTTTCCGTATTCCCTCCGCGCTGAGGCATCGACTTTTCCGCCGAGTTGATGGGCAATCAACTGGAGTCCATAGCAGATTCCGAGAATCGGCACACCCAGATCATAGATACGATCGGACGAATGCGGTGCGTTCTTATCGTAGACGCTGTGGGGACTTCCCGAAAGGATGATCCCGAGGGGATTGAGCTGCTTTATTTTTTCGAGGGGAAAATTATAAGGATGAATCTCGGAATAAACACCCAAATCCCTGATTCGGCGCGCGATCAGCTGGGTATACTGCCCTCCGAAATCCAGAACCAGGAGCAATTCTTTGTGTTCCATTGCAAAAATATAGCAAAAAATCACCTCTTTCCAAAGAACCACATGACCTGTGTGACCTCCGTGCCCCCTCAGTGTTCTCTGTGGTGAAAGCTTCTACCACAGAGGGCACCCCGGTAGAGAACATCCCGACTGAAAGCATCGGGACAGGTCGGGACGGGCGGGGGCAAGCAAAGAAGGCACAGAGAGCACGGAGATTACCGAATGGAAACACTGATTTCGGATCGGGAGTCGGAAAATGAAACGAATACTTCATGATTCACTTCATCAAAATACCATCCTTCTTTCTTCCCGACCTCATCTTTTGAGATCACACTCAATCTCGCAGATCCTTTCATAACGGAAGCGGGTTTCGATGCTACATCCACCATCTTGACAATCACCGAACGTTGTCCAGGTTTGAATGTCCCCTCCGCTTTTCCCAAAACAACCTCACGACTTGCACCATCTTCCCTGTAGACGACGGATCGCTTCATGTACGCTCCTTTCTCATATGCGAACGAAAGCCCGTCATCCTCATAATAGAGAGAGGTCGTCTGTTCCCCCGGAAATACCACGAAGGTAAGCGAATCAAGAGGCTTCTCGCCCACGTATTGCACAACGGGCTGCATGGGAATAACCGCTCCGGCTCTGACAAAGAGGGGGATCCTGTCAATTGCGGCATCCACAGTTACCTGCGTTGCACCCTTGTACTTCTTTCCTGTCCAGAAGTCATACCATGACCCTTCCGGAAGGCGAAGCGATCGCTTTGTTGCCCCCTCCCACAGCACAGGCGCCACGAGAATCTGATCGCCAAACATGAACTCCGTCTCGTTCCAGGAACTCTCGGGATCCCCTGGATATTCAAACACCAGCGGACGCATGGCGGGAATCCCCGTTTGCGAGGCCTGATGCATCGTGTTGTAGATGTAAGGAAGAAGCCGATAGCGAAGCTCGATGGTAGTCCGGTTCACTGCCTCGATCTCAGGTCCGAATTCCCATGGTTCCTTGTTGCGCTCATTGATGACAGAATGGGCGCGCATGAGCGGAGTAAAGACGCCAAGCTGAAGCCATCGCGCAAAGAGCTCACCCGACGGATAGCCGATGAACCCGCCGATGTCGGATCCTACAAACGGCTGGCCTGAGATGCTGAGGTTGAGGCACATTGGCACGGCCATTTGAAGGTGCTCCCACGATGCCACGTTGTCGCCCGTCCAGGCGGCCGAATAGCGCTGACCGCCGGCGTACGAGGCCCGCGTGAGGACGAACGGTCGTTCATTCGGGACCAAACGACGCACACCATCATAGGTCGCCTGGGTCATCAACATTCCGTACGTGTTGTGATTCTTCTCGTGCGTCGTCATTCTCCCGTCGTCATTATGGATGACAGAGACTTCGACGGTTTTCGTCGGGACGTCGAAGACCGAGGGCTCATTCATGTCGTTCCACCATCCCCTGACACCGGCATCGGTCAGAACCTTGAATTGCGTCCCCCACCATGAACGCGCAGCAGAACTTGAAAAATCGGGAAAGGCACATTCTCCCGGCCACACTTTTCCGATAAACAGTTTGCCGTCAGGGTATTTCAGAAAATGATCGCCGGCGGTCCCCGATTGGAAGGCAGAATACGAAGGGTCGTGCTTGATCCCGGGATCGACGATGACGGCAATCCTGAATCCATCCTTCGAGAGATCTTTGATCATCCCGGCAGGATCGGGGAATCGCTCCTTGTTCCAGGTAAAGATACGATATCCTTCCATATAGTCGATGTCGAGATAAATGACGTCGGCGGGAATTCTCCGATCGCGGAAGTTCTTTGCTATCTCGCGGACTCTTTTGTCAGGAGTATAGCTCCACCGGCATTGCTGATAGCCGAGGGACCAAAGCGGAGGAAGAGGCATGCGTCCCACAAGCTCGGTGAATCGCGAAAGAATGTCTTTCGGGGAGGGGCCGAAAAAGAAATAGTAATTCAGCTCTCCGCCCGCGGCGCCGAATGAATACCGGGTGTTC
>DATDRF010000251.1:0-2070 GCA_035291905.1 Bacteroidota bacterium | reverse complement strand
CCCCGCCGGTTCCGACCCACTCCCGTGGTTCTGGGTCGGTTCCGACTTTGTATTTGATCGCAACAACCGGGGCAAGCGGCGATGTGCCGGAGACAACATTGCCCAGAATGAGCTCCTGCCCACGCGCCCGGCACGCACTCTTGAGGATGCGGATATACCCGGTCTTGCCCGCGCCGTTGTCGCCATAGACCACGGTTAAGCCGGGAGAAAAGTTGAGGGTCTGATCCTCGGCGAGCGCGTTGACGCCACGGTGATGAAAAATCGAGACAAGCGATACCGGGACGGCACCTGCCGCCCTGTCCGGCATGTGCTCCTTGGCGAGCGGATCGGTTTCCTGCTGTTCCGCCAGACCGTGCGCGCTCTTGCAGATTTCCGTCAGCGAGCCGATGTCCTCATCCGAGAGTTCGCCGTTCAGCACGAGACGGCGCAAGGCATCGCGCTGCCACATCGGGCGGCCCTGTGACCATTCGAGGATTTCCTGAAGAACATTCATTGCAATATCACCGGCTCTGCTGTTTCCTCGTCTTCGCCCCAGATGCGGGCGAGCGTGGCCTGGATCTTTTGCTCGAAGCGGGTGATCAGTTCGCGGTTGGCCGCCACCAGCGCTTGCTCGGCCTCGATCTCCGCCACGATCGCTTGCTGCGTGTTGTGTGTTGTATTGGTATTCACAGATTCCGCTACGAAGGGAGAAATGCAGTTATGCTAATCCGCTGTTTAGTAGCACACAGCAATGTTTCTGCTTCGTGTATCACGCTTTCAGCTAACCGTACGACATCTTTGTCCGATGATGAGTCCCGGAGAGCTACCGCCGCCGCTGTCATTACTGCTGCTTTACTGTTGATCAAATCAGTCTCGATAACCTCCTCTTGTAGAGCCATTTTCGGGACTGGAATCATTACATCACCAAGTTGATCGCTGTTCATTGTCACATTTGTTGCACCACACATTAGGGGAACCAATAATTCCTGGCTCATAGCGCTCAAGAAAATATGCAGAAATCGCGGGTGAATTACCGTTTCATCTTTGACGAATAAAGCACACATTGTGTTAGCCAGCGCGAACCGACCTTCTTGATAGTGAATGCGTTTAATATCCGCCTTACCATGTCCTGCCGACGATACGAGCGGAATGCATACAGCCTTACCTTCAAAATTCCAATGATCCGCAGTCTTTCGATCTTCGGCAGGTACTACCATGACAAATTCTCCGGGTTGTGTAGCCAGATTTGGTGACAATCCATCACGTATCTCGCACAAACCCCCTATACGCATGAGCGGAATCTCTTTGCGATGAATCACTCGATTGGGAAGATCATGCCAGCGGCCCAATAGGTGTGCGTTCTTACCATGTGAGAGCACAGTTTTTGATATTGCATAAGATCGAAGGTCGTTATTGGGCCGTACCCATTTCTGCTTATCGCATATAGATTTCTTGAATGACTCAATATGCTTCAACGCTGAGTCAAGCTGTGAACCTACAACCGGATCGCGCGTATCACTCTGTGAAAAGCCGTCATTTTCGATCTCGATAAATAAGACTGAATCACTTTGTCGACCGAGAATACGGTCAATAACCAAGATGTGTGTTTTAACACTGGCATATGGCTTGAAAACACCATGTGGAAGTGTAATGTCTACGAGCAGGAAGCCTTTATCTAAAAGTGTACGCCGTAGTTGAGTGTGCCCGCCTTGTGCAACAAAATGTATTCCTTCTGGAACAATAATGCCTGCTCTACCAGTCGAAGTCAGATGCTCAATTACATAGTCCAGAAATAAAACCTCTGAGCGCTTTGTAGTGATAGAGAAAAGTTTGTGCGGCTTGATGCCGCCTTTCGGCGACATGAACGGCGGATTGGCGAGGATGACGTCGGCGTATTCGTTCCAGCGTTCTTCGGAGGTGAGGGTGTCGTATTCAACTATGTGCGGATCGGTGAAGCCGTGCAAATAGAGGTTTACCAGGCTGAGGCGCACCATGTCGGGCGAGATGTCGTAGCCCTTGAAGTTCTGGGCGAGTTTGCCTTTTTCGTCGGGGGTGAGCAGGTCGCCAGCGCAGACGGCAAACCCCTCCCCA
>DATDRF010000250.1:0-19247 GCA_035291905.1 Bacteroidota bacterium | reverse complement strand
ACCCTTCCCCCGTCCTTCACATAGAGTGTTCCTCCAACGACAAGAACGTCTCCATCGACAGTACCGTAAACGATAAGATCGCCCGCCTTGACTACCACGTTGGCGCGAATAGTCTCATCCTCTTCGATGACCTTGTTTCCGTCGAACGTGATGCTTGCCCGAGTAGTCTTCGATTGAATGTCCGGAATCGTGTCGACCGAAACGATATTCCTATCCGAAGAAAACTCTCTGGTGACTTTGTCAACAAAATCTTCAATCATGATTCCGAGGCGATCGGTGAGATTCTTCTCGGTCTCCTGGGTGCGTTGGTCGGCCCGTTTTGTTTGGCTTGAGACAAAGGTCGCGAGCAACGCAAGACAGATCAGTGTCATTATCGTTTGTTTCATACGAACCTCGCATCCAAGTACTTGATTCCTCTCACGTTACGGGGGAAAAACGCCAAAGTTGCGGAGTGTCACAGGCATCTAATGTACTGACGAACCATAGGGCTCAGTTCAGGTGTTTTTCGTATATTTCAACCCGACCATGCGGCTGGCAATAAATATTGACCACGTAGCGACGATCAGAAATGCCCGGGGCGGACGTGAACCCGATCCCGTATCAGCGGCAAATCTCTGTGAATTGGCCGGGGCGGCCGGAATTGTCTGTCATCTTCGCGAAGACCGGCGCCACATCAAGGATCGTGATCTCCACCTCCTGCGCGAGACGATCAAGACGAAGCTCGATCTGGAAATGGGCGCGTCTGAGGAGATTATCAAGATCGCTCTTGAAACAAAACCGGACCTCGTAACCCTTGTTCCCGAGCGGCGGCAGGAACTGACGACCGAAGGAGGGCTCGACATCATCGGTCAGAAGGAGAGGCTGAGGGACGTTATCGCCGCATTTCATGCCGGCAAGATTCCCGTGAGTCTTTTCCTGGACCCCAAGCCCAAAAATATCGAAGCCGCGAGAGAAATAAAATCGGATGTCGTTGAGATTCACACCGGTGAGTATGCAAACGCACGCTCCGAAAATGAGATTCACGAACGCCTCATCGAAATCAGGCAAGCGGCCCTGCTTGCGAAATCCCTTGGCCTCGGTGTGAACGCAGGTCATGGATTGGATTACATCAACACAGCAGCTGTTGCCGCGATCGAGGCGATTGACGAGGTAAGCATTGGTCATTCGGTCATCACGCGCGCGTTGTTTGTGGGGATCGACCATGCGGTGAAACAGATGCTTGCCGCAATAAATCGGGGACTTCAACCTCAGCTTTAATACCCCCTTGTTCCTTCCGGGATTACCGGATTCCTTTTTTTCTTTGCCAACAAAATCGTATTTTGTACCAGTTATGCACATTCGCGAACTCCCGACACCGGCTCTGCTTCTTGACCGCAAGGTACTTCAGAGAAACCTTGCTTTCATGCAAAGCAAGGCAAAATCCCTTGGTGTGAAGCTGCGTCCTCACATTAAAACTCACAAGTGTCTTGAGATCGGAAGGAAGCAGAGGGAACTCGGCGCCGAGGGAATTACGGTATCGACGTTTTATGAAGCCGAATGTTTTGCGAAAGACGGCTTCAACGACATAACGTGGGCATTCCCCATTCCCCCCGTCTACGCAACAAGAGTGCTTGAAGTTCCCGATTCCGTCACTCTGCGCGTCGTCGTCGACAGCATGGAAGCAAAAGGTCACTTGGACAAAGTGTGCAGAGCGAAAGGGAAGAAACTCCACGTGTTGCTTAAAGTGGATTGCGGTTATCACAGGGCGGGAGTCGATCCAACCTCAGCGTATGCCGAGGTGCTTGCACGATCGCTTGCGGAGTCAAAGGTTCTCATTTTTGACGGCATTTTATCGCATTCGGGGCATTCCTACGGAGCTCACCGCCGGGAGGAAATCATCCCGGTGGCGAACCAGGAACGCGATGTCATGCACTCGTTTGCCGAACAAATGCGATCAAAGGGGATTCCGGTACTGGCAATCAGTATTGGTTCAACCCCCGCATTGTCTGTTGTGGAGAATCTTGACGGAATAACGGAGGTTCGGCCCGGCAACTATGTGTTCTATGATTATACACAGGCAATGATTGGAAGCTGTTCGGTTGGAGATTGTGCGCTGACGGTGCTGGCTTCTGTTATCTCGCATCAGCCCGGCGCATTGCATTTTCTCACCGACGCAGGGGCACTCGCTCTCTCCAAAGATGCAGGGCCGACCCATGTGAAAAATGAAATGGGGCTGGGCATTCTCTTCGATGACTATGAACGCAAGCGGCTTGAAGCGCATTTGCAGCTTACAGCCCTCTCCCAGGAACATGGCAAGGTCGTTGCGGAACACCAAAGGTTCATCGAGGGAAGATTTCAGATAGGGGAGAAAGTCCGTATTCTTGAACACCATTCCTGTCTCACCGCGGCAAACTTTGATCGCTATTATGTTGTTGAAGACGACGAGGTGGTTGATGAATGGAAGATTCTGCGCGGGCGTGCATAGCGGCATGTTTTGACTTTCCATCGATCACTTCGTATGTTGAACACTCTTCGCCGAATTCTTCCCCCATATTTATGACAATGACTGCTCCCCATAAATCTCTTTCGGCATCCAAGCGTACAGAGGCGGACGGGACGGCTCTTCGAGCCCTGTATGAGGCGATCCTCCTGCCTCGGTTGATCGAAGAAAAAATGCTTCTCCTTATCCGACAGGGGAAGCTCAGTAAGTGGTTTTCCGGAATTGGCCAGGAGGCAATTGCCGTAGGGGTTACGCAGGCGGTGCGGGAAACCGACTACATTCTCCCGCTTCATCGGAATCTCGGAGTCTTCACGTCCAGGTCCATTCCTCTTCAAAGACTTTTTTGCCAATGGCAGGGGAAGCAATCCGGGTTCACAAAGGGGAGGGATCGATCGTTTCATTTTGGGGCTCCCGAATACCGTATTATCGGGATGATCTCCCACCTTGGGGCAATGCTCGGGGTGGCCGACGGGATTGCCCTTGCCAGCAATCTTGACGGGAAGGATGACATTGCCGTGGTATTCTCGGGAGACGGAGGTACGAGCGAGGGGGACTTCCACGAGGCCCTCAATATCGCGGCAGTATGGGAACTTCCGGTCATTTTTGTCATTGAGAACAACGGATACGGCCTTTCGACCCCCTCCAGCGAACAGTTTCGATGCAAGCAATTTGTCGACAAGGCTCTCGGATACGGAGTTGAGGGTGTGAAAATCGACGGGAATAACATCCTTGAAGTGTTTCACACGACTCGGCAGATTGCAGAACAGGTGCGGAGAAAACGAAAGCCCGTGTTGCTCGAAGCAATAACGTTTCGGATGCGGGGTCACGAAGAGGCATCGGGAGTGAAGTATGTCCCCGGATATGTACTTGAGGATTGGAAGAAGAGGGATCCCGTTGACACCTTTGAACAAAAGCTCCTGAAAACCGGAGTTCTGACAGAAGAGACCGCCGAGCGGACACGCCGGTTGCTCAAAGAACAGATTGATACTGCCTGGGATGCCGCTCTTGCCGAGCCGGATGTAAGTTCCTCCGAATCCGTTGAACTAGGTGATGTTTACGACCGCGCTGCGTATAATCACGTTGGAGCAAACCACGCAAAGACCACAACGAAACGATTTGTGAACGCGATTTCAGACGGGCTTCGTCAGGCGATGGAACGAGATCCGAAGCTCGTGCTCATGGGCCAGGATATTGCTGAGTATGGCGGCGTGTTCAAAGTGACGGAAGGATTCGTTGACCAATTTGGCAAAGAAAGAATAAGAAACACCCCCTTGTGCGAATCGGGAATCGTGGGTGCAGCTCTCGGACTCTCCATTTGTGGAAGAGCCGCCATGGTGGAAATGCAGTTTGCGGATTTTGTCTCTTGCGGATTCAATCAGATCGTCAATAACCTTGCGAAAACTCATTACCGGTGGGGACACGGGGTTAATGTAACGGTTCGAATGCCCACAGGTGCGGGGGTGGGAGCGGGGCCGTTTCATTCTCAAAGCGTCGAGGCATGGTTCACACACGTTCCCGGCCTCCGGGTTGTTTATCCCTCATCACCATTTGATGCAAAAGGGTTGCTGACGACATCGCTCATTGAGCCCAACCCGGTTCTCTTCTTTGAGCACAAGTTCCTCTACCGCAGTATCGAGGGGCCCGTACCCGAAGACTACTACACTATTCCCTTCGGGGAAGCTGCGGTTGTCCAGAAAGGAAATGACGCAACCGTCGTTACGTACGGAATGGGCGTCCACTGGGCGAAAGAGGTGGCAGCCTCGATCTCCGGGGTTTCCATCGAAATCATTGACCTTCGAACTCTTCTTCCGTGGGATAAAGAAACTGTCGCCCGGTCGGTGGAAAAGACCGGAAAGTGTCTTGTGCTCCACGAGGCAACTCTTGTCGGCGGATTTGGTGGAGAAATAGCGGCGACGGTTCAGGAACAATGCTTCCGTTTTCTCGATGCTCCCGTGATGAGGGTCGGTTCGCTTGAAACGCCTGTGCCGTTCAATCATGAGCTTGAACAGCAATTTCTTGCACGGCACGGGCTCCACGAAAAACTCAAACAACTTCTCGACTACTAAATTATGGAACTGAAAAACACACGCGTTCTTGTTACCGGTGCCAGCAGCGGAATCGGCCATTCATGTGCTGCGAAGTTTGCCGAAGCCGGCGCAAAGCTCCTCATTGTTGCCCGCCGCAGAGACCGGATTGCAGAATTTGCCAATGAGTTGAAAAAGAAGTTTCGTACTGATTGCATGTCTGTGGGACTAGATGTGCGTGACAGGGCAGCTGTTGAGAGATTCTTTGCCGCACTTCCGAAGGAATGGCAGGAGATCGATGTCCTGGTGAACAATGCCGGCCTAAGCCGCGGATTGGACAAGCTGCACGAGGGAAAGATCGAAGATTGGGAGGAAATGATCGACACAAACATCAAGGGCCTCCTTTATGTAAGTCGTGCCGTCATTCCCGGCATGGTGGCAAGAGGGAACGGGACCATCATCAACATAGGTTCCATTGCAGGCCACGAGGTGTATCCCGGCGGGAATGTCTATGCGGCAACGAAACACGCGGTCGACGCACTGACAAAAGGGATGCGTCTGGATCTCGTCGATACTCCGGTGAGAGTCTGTACGGTCGATCCCGGGCTCGTTGAAACAGAATTCAGTATGGTGCGCTTTCGCGGCAACAACGAAAAAGCAAAAGCAGTCTACAAGAACCTTCAACCGTTGTCGCCGGACGATGTCGCCGATGCGGTGGTTTTCTGTGCCACGCGTCCTGCTCATGTACAGATTGCAGAAATGATCGTGCTCCCAACGGCGCAGGCATCAACGACGCTTGTTCACAGAAAGAACTGACAGAAACATGGCACGGCTCTTTTTTCTTGTGGCGGCGGCATTGGGATTCCTTGGAGTCGCAGGAGGCGCATTTGGTGCACATGCCCTAAAGGGAAAGCTCGATGCCGAGCTCCTTGGAACGTTTGAAGTCGGCATACGTTATCAGATGTATCATGCATTTGCCCTTGCACTTGCGGGGTGGGCCATGCAGAAGTATCCGATTGCGGATTTCAAGCGGGCCGGGTTGTCGTTTATGGTTGGGGTTGCACTATTTTCGGGAAGCCTGTACATTATGACACTAACCGGATTGAGATGGTTGGGGGCAATAACGCCCGTGGGCGGCCTGGCATTCCTCGTTGGGTGGCTCTTCCTTTTCGTCGGATTCTGGAAACAAAGATGACATTTGCCGCTAATAAACAGCAGACGCTCGAAGCATATTTTGAGCAGTTTCGCAAGCACATCGTTGGCATTCAGCAACGGTATCAGACTCCCTATGGGGATTACCGAATACTCTATGCCGATTGGACAGCAAGCGGCCGGCTCTATGATACCATAGAACATAAGATCCTGGAATCCTTCGGGCCTTTTGTCGGAAACACCCACACCGAATCAAATGTAACAGGAACTTCGATGACGCAGGCGTACCACCTTGCGCAGAAGATCATCAAGGATCACGTTCATGCCGGCGCGGAGGACGTTCTTCTCAACGTGGGCTACGGAATGACAGCGGCGATCAACAAGCTTCAACGCATCCTTGGGCTCAAGATACCGGAGCGGTACCGAAAATCGATGTCCATCCCCAAAGACCGCCGACCGATAGTTTTTGTGACTCATATGGAGCATCATTCAAATCAAACAACATGGTTGGAAACAATGGCCGATGTCGTTGTCATCAAACAGACCGGCGAAGGCCTCGTTGATCTCAATGACTTGAAAGATCTGCTTCAGAAGTATCGGCACCGAAAAATGAAGATAGGGTCGTTTACGGCGTGTTCCAATGTTACGGGAGTCCAACCGCCCTATCGTGCAATGGCCGGACTCATGCATGAACACGGGGGGTTATGTTTTGTCGATTTTGCGGCCTCTGCTCCCTACGTCCCCATTGATATGCATCCCGCCGATCCCCTCGAGAAACTTGATGCCATCATCTTTTCACCCCACAAATTCCTTGGCGGGCCCGGGGCTTCGGGGATATTGATTTTCGATTCCCATCTTTATCAGCTCAAATCGCCCGATCAGCCGGGCGGTGGGACGGTTCTCTGGACAAACCCCTGGGGGAGACACAAATTCAAGACGGACATTCAGGAGAGAGAAGACGGCGGCACGCCGGGATTTCTCCAGGCCATTCGTTCTTCATTGGCTGTAGCGTTGAAAGAAGAAATGGGGACCGAACAGATGGCAAGGAGAGAAGGGGAGTTAGTGCGAAAGATGTTTGACGGGCTGCAACGAATTCCCGGCCTGCATATTCTGGCCGACAATGTCCGAGAAAGGTTTGGGATCATTTCATTCTATTTCGATGCGGTGCACTATAACCTCGTTGTGCGGCTTCTCAATGACCGGTTCGGAATCCAAATGCGCGGGGGATGTTCCTGTGCGGGGACGTACGGTCACTATCTGCTCCACGTGGACAAATACACGTCCAAGCGTATCACCGACAAGATTGACCACGGAGATCTTTCGATAAAGCCGGGGTGGGTGAGGATGTCGATCCATCCGACGACAACAGATGCAGAGGTGGAAGAGATTGTCTCCGCATTGACTCAGATTGGAGCTCAGTGGTCAATCTGGGCCGAGGACTACAAGTACGATTCGCAGTCAAACGAATTCTTCCACAAGAACGACGGGAACCGACTTCAGCACATCGTGGAACAGTGGTTCCGCTTCAGCTGATCACACCTCTTTTCCTGCAATAGATTCCTCTTCGTTTGCCTGATAGATTGGACTACTGCCTCTGGGGGAAATCAGGGAATGGTGACCGTCACGGTGGTCGATTTACCGTATTCGCTGGCTATTCGGAAGGTTCCGCCATTGAGTTCAACAAGCCTCCGTGCGACCGTCAGCCCCAACCCCTGACCCTGCTGCTCGTAGTATTTCCGTTCGAATTGGACGAACGCTCCGATCTGTGATATCTGCTCGGGCGTCATGCCGCGGCCGGAGTCGGTGACGGTGAGAGCAAACTGGTTGTTCTCGTTCGACGTGGAGACCTTGACGTGCCCCCCGGCTTTTGAGAACTTGAACGCATTGTCGACAAGCTCTTCAATGATTTTGGCGAAGTATTTTGGGTAAATGGAAACCCGCCCCGGATTGAGAGAGAGCTCCAGATCGGCCGAACGACCGAAATCGTGAGCTTTTTCGGAGGCAATCCGCTCAACCGTCTTGTCGGCGTGGAGGATTTCAGCATCAAGCAGACCGGGTTTCTTGTGAAGGTCGGTCTGTTGATACTCTGTCTGGGCATAGAGGAGATAGTTTTCCACCAGTCGCTCCAGCCTCTTGGCATTCTTGTAAATCCGTTCCGCCATTCTTCCCACCTCCAGCGGCTCCAGATCATCAAACTGCTTTCTCATGAGATCTGAATATCCCAGGATACCGTTGAGCGGTGTTCTCATCTCGTGAGGGACCGTCAAAGACATAGAAGCCCGCAAATCCTCGAGTTGCCTGGATGCCTGTTTGACCACTTTTTGATGTTTGGCGAGCCTTACTTTTACCGCATTGATGAGGGCATCTTGTGAGAAAGGCTTGGGCAGGAAATCGTCGGCGCCAAGTTCCATGGAGTGCCGCATGACATCGAGGTCGGCCATGCCGGTGATGAAGATGAGAGGAATGGTGGCAGTCGCCTGATCATTACGGACCGCGGTCAACATACTGTATCCGTCTCCCATCTCCATATGGATATCACTCAGAATAAGGTCCGGGAGGAGGGTGCGGGCAAGCTCTATCCCCTCAGCGCCGCTTTCCGCCCCCACAGTCTCAAATCCCTCGGCTTTCAGAGCTGTCATCACCATCAGACGCTGTACTTTTTCATCTTCGACAACGAGAATCTTGGGCATAATACGCAAGTCCGACCAGAAGTCAATACCTATGTACGAAAGAATTGCGTGAAATGGAAACGGCTCTGTGTTTCGATTGGAAAGAGGGGTTTCCTCATGCCGAATGGGATAAACGCAGCGGGCTATGAAGGGGACGCGGCATTTTTCATCGTTCGTCGTTTGTCGATCCAATACCCCCACGGGACAAAGAGCCACGCCGCGAGGCCGCCGTATGCCAATGCGGTTTCGTTCGGAGGCGGCGGACTAAGCAGGGATGTGAAATAAATGACCACGACGAAAATGGTCCAGCTCCATAACGAGATTCTTCCGCCCTTCGATAGAGCTTCAGTTGCGCGCACGTAGAAGTACCAAGCAGTGACAAAAAGCGCAAGTTCCAGGATAACGGTCGCAGTGAACGAATCCCAGAGTCCAAGTCCCAACTTGGCTGACCCCCAGGGAGCCAGCGGAAGGTCGGGCCGATGGGTCAGAAAATCCAATATCCAATGACTCAACACGGCCAGGCCCACAACCACTGATGATCGTAAGTCCTTTTTCCATGCAAAGAAAAGAAGTCCGGTCAGAAGCGACCATCCCAGAGAGGTAACAAGACTGTGCGTTATCGGAAAATCGTAGAAGTCAAGCGGCGTTACGACGGTGATCCCCGGCGAAATCTTTACATGCTCCAGGCCCAAGAGGAGGAGTATCGGCCACAAGAGGTCAACGAGTGAGACCGAAAAGAAAAGAGTTCCAAGGGAGACCCTGGGAGCGGCCTTCTTTGAGGCTAAAGCGACTGCAAAATGTCCAAGAAACATATCTCCATTTTCCTTAAAATTAGACCCATCCCTGTTTTCGGTACAGCCTTAGTCCATGGCGAAGCGAAGAACGAATCTGGCCGAGTAACACAGAATTCAATTCCGTAATATGAAAACACGATTTGCCTTTCAACGTCGCCAGCAATTCTTTCTTGAAAACCCTCCTGAGGTCTTTCTTCGCATAGATCGGCATGTAATAGAAGCCGACATAGGAACGTTGGATAATCAGAGAGGCGAAAAACATCCCCTTCCGCTTGCGGCCTGCAACCATAGCCTCCTTCGTGGACCACAGTTCATAGCGGGATTCGCCGTTGGCCTTTGCGACAAAAGGCGGTTCGTATTTGCGTAAGAGGGATTTCAGCTTTCTGAAAATTGAAGTACGTTGGCTTTTCGGCATGCCCATGTCAATCCTTCTCTTTGTCGAACAAAGATATGTTGAAAATGTGGAAGAAATCAAGATGAAGTAGTGTATCAGTTTCCCCTTTTAAGACTACAACGCAGAGTCGCAAGGGACGCAGACCTGCCTGCCGAAGTGATTCATTCACCATTTCAATACAGCGGAATGGTCGGCACGCAGGCAGGGGTTCGCAGAGAACAACAAAACCCGGAAATCCTCTGCGTTTCTCTGCGACCTCTGCGCCTTTGCGTTGAAACTCTCAATCAAACTGATGCATTACTCAAGATGAGGCCGGGTTGACAATCTTGAAAGTTTTGACCACCGTCATTCATCAACAAAATGCGGATCGAATCCAATGAGCAAACACACGCTGGCAACGCGGGCAATTCATGGGAACAAGCTCTACGCATACAAGGGGCCCGTTTCACTCCCAATCTATCAGACTACAAACTATCGATTTGAGACGTCGGAAGACGCTATTCGCTATGCCCGGGGCGACACTTCGGTGTACGTTTATTCTCGCTATCACAATCCCACGGTTCAGGACGTCGAGGAAAAACTCGCTCTCATGGAGGGCTCCGAAGGGGCAGTGCTCTTTGCCAGCGGCATGGCGGCCATCTCCACCGCCATTCTTGCCGTTACAAGATCAGGCGAAGAAATCATCAGCACGCCGTCACTGTATGGCGGGACATATCGGTTCTTTCGCGATGAATTGCCAAAAGGGGGGATACAGGTGAACTACGTAAAGCCCTCAGAACTGCAAAAACTTGAGGAGATGATTTCTCCGGAGACGCGAATTGTCTATTTGGAGACCCCGACCAATCCAACCCTTGATATTGTCGACGTTCGGAAGGCGGTTGATTCTACGCGCAGAGCGGTAATAAAGGCCGGTCATGAGGTTTACGTCATGATCGACAATACATTTGCCTCAATTCTGAACCAGGATCCATTTCACCTTGGCGTTGATATTATCGTGGAAAGTGCCACCAAATACCTGGGGGGACACAGTGACGTGATGGGAGGTGTCGTGCTTGGGAGCAAGGAATACCTCTCGAAAGTAAGGACGGCGGCGAAATACTACGGGGGGTGTGCAGACCCGTTTGCAGCTTACCTCCTTTTCAGAAGCCTTAAGACATTTGAGTTGAGGGTGAATCGGCAAAACGAGAATGCTTTTGCCCTTGCACAGGCACTTCAGCAAAACCCTAAAGTCCGGCGGGTGCTTTATCCCGGACTGGATTCACATCCAGGTCACGAAGTCGCAAAGGGGCAAATGAAGGGATTTGGAGGGATGGTTACGATCGAGGTGAACCAGGGAAAATTCCCATCACCCGCCGAAGCAGCCGCTGCCGTCTGCGATCACCTTAAAATAGCGGTGAATGCTATGTCACTCGGCAGTGTCGAAACGCTGGTAAGCATTCCCGTATACTCTTCACATATCAACATGACAGACGATGAACTGCAGCGTCATGGCGTTTCGCCGGGGATGATCCGCATTTCGGTTGGCGTTGAAGGAATAGAGGATCTGGTTTCGGATTTTGAACAGGCGCTCGGTCACATCTAGCCAGCGAACCGGAGAAATGAAAGCAACTCCCGGCCAGATACGGAACTTTTTGAATTCTCATACCCGCATCGAGAATAGCGACAATTCTCTGATACGGGCCGGAGTTCTCCTCCTGCTGTACCCCAGTTCAGACGGGCTTCATGTTCTGTTGACGAAACGCACAAGCGATGTTGAGCACCACAAGAGCCAGATTTCATTTCCCGGAGGCTCAGTGGACAAGACGGACGCCGATATCGTCCAGACAGCCCTTCGGGAAACGCAGGAGGAAATCGGCATTCCACCGGCACAGATCGAGGTGCTCGGACTTTTCAACGACGTTTGGACACCATCCGGTTTTCGGATTACCCCGGTGATCGGGTTTCTCCCCGCACTCCCCTCTCTCACGGTTAACCGCGAAGAGGTTGAGGAGATTCTCGAAGTTCCGGTTGCTTTCTTTCTGGATCAAAAGAATGTCCGGACAAAGATGTTGACCAGAAATAACGTGACCGTGGAGGTCTATTTCTACCATTACGGTGCGAATGAGATCTGGGGGGCGACAGCAGGAATGCTCCGGTCATTCCTCATGGCCCTGCGGGACTATTTGACTGCAACACGGCAGAAAGAGCGAGGCGAAAAATGATTGAATATCTCGCAATTCTTCGCGATATTATTTGACAAACATTTCAGAAGCCCACGCAGGAGAGAGGAATGCCACAGCATAAATCAGCTGAGAAAAGAGTCAGACAAGGTGCCCGACGTCATGTGCGCAACAAGGCAAGCCTGTCGAGAATGAAGACGCTAGTGAAAAAGGTCCGATCTGCAACGGAGAAAGAAAAGGCAGCTGCCGCATTGAAGCAGGCCGTGAAGTATCTTGACCAGCTTGCGGCGAAGGGCGTTATTCATCGAAACAAAGCTGCGAATCAAAAATCGAAATTGACCCGAATGGTCAACTCGATCAAGTAACTAAGAAATCCCCCAAAATGCGAAAACCCCGTCTCGTTGACGGGGTTTCTTGTTTCAGAACCTTCCCCCCTGTCATCCCGGCTCCTGCTGTTTCTTCAATTCCTCAAGCTCCTGAATTCGTTTTTCAAACTTCTCCCTTTCCGCCGGCTTGCTCACCGCAAGTGTCTTGTATGCCTTGATGGCGTCATCATACCACCCTTGTTTTGCATAGATCTCAGCAAGCGTAGGTGTAACAAAGCCGGTACTTGACGGTGTTTCCGATTCGCTTGGCGGAACCGCAGCACGCTCGGAGAGATCAATAATGGGCGTAATCCTCGCTGCATTCTTGAGCTTGTCTGCCAGCGCCTCGATCTGGTCCTTTTCCCCCTCGGATACTCCCGGCGCCGCAGGCGCTTTCTGGACTGGTTGCTGGGCAAACGGATCTTCCGTCGCGAAAGGTGCTTCCTCGACAGGTTGCCGGGTAAACACATCTTCAGCAGCGACAGGTGCCGCCGGAGTCTCTTCGGTTATTTGTGACAGCTGGGCAAACGGATCTTCGGTTATCGCTTCAGAAGTGCTCTCCGCAGATAGTGCGGGGGCCTCTTCGGTCAATTGCTGGAGTTGAGCAAACGGATCCTCGGTTGACGGCTCGGAAACCTGTGGAGGTTCAGCTTCGACCGCCGGTTCCTCGAACTGCTTCGTCAAAGCCGCAAACGGATCTTCTGCGGGAAGTTCAGCCGCAGGAGCCTCGACTGCCGGCGCTTCAGCCTCTTGCGGGGGGGCTTCGAAGGCGGACGGTTGACCGGTTCCAAGGTACTCGTCAAGCGAAAGAGAATTTTCGAGGCCGTAAAGCTCCCCTCTTTTTCTCTCGACAAAATCACTGAACGGTTCTCCGGTCTCGGTCGGTGCTTCGAGGGTTGTCGGGGGTTCCCCCGGAGCTTCAACTGTCGGTGCCGCTATGCCGAATGCCTCTTCAGATTGGGCTGTTACTTCTGCCGGAGATTCAACAGGCGTCTCGGCAGTGAATGAGAATGTCTCCGCGGGTTCCGGAGCGGGGGCTATTGCCTCTTGGGGCTGAACTTCGGCAGCCGGCGCTGTGGCGGCCTCCTCCGTGAATTGTGATAATAGTTGCTCGGCATTTGCCTCTGCCGTAGCCGGTTTGGGAGGCGCTGGCTTCGCGGCAGGTGCCCGTTTGATGACTCGCGTGATCTCTTCCTGAGAAGCAGTGATGGTTTCAATGCCGCCCGAAGGAAGATCCTGGAGAAGGAGGGCCAAACTGTCAATCCCAATGAAACGTCTCTGGACCAGCTCAAATTCTCTGCGAGCTTCGGCGGGCATGTTCAAAGCAAGAAGTGCTTTGCCTTTTATGAGGTGGCCCGTGGAATAAAACGGATAAACGGAAAGACCCTTATCGCAAAGATCGAGCGCTTCACGCGTTTTGCCGGCGTCGAGGTAGTATCCTGCGAGTTGCGCGAAAAGGGGGGACCGGGGCTTGGACGATAAGTGTTGTTCGAGGAACTGAATCTTTTGTTCGACCGTCTCTGTCATGCCGTTGTGGAGGGTTGGCGGAGTCTTCTGGCTTCCAATACGTGTTTGATTGATAGAATGGAAACGAACGAAAATCCAAGGAAATACAACAGCTGAAACGGTACGGCTGCAAGTTCGAGGTAATAAAATGAAGAAATTACCCCGAAGAAGCAATACACGGCAAGCAGAACCTCCACAATGATGACCCAGTCAAGGCGCACAGGAACATATTTCTTCTCCGTCCAGGAATCGGATTTTTCTTCAATATGATACTTTGGCGTCCGTATGAACTCGCTTCTCTTCCTGAAGAGTCCCTCAAACACCGCCTTGGAATTATTGACAGCAAAACCCATGCTTCCCGCCATAAAGAGGGGGAAGAGCAGCAGGCGTCTCCGCCAATCCGGATAAGCAGCTTTTTGCGAGAAGAGGTAGAACATGAAAGAACTGATGAAGGCAAGCACAAAGATTGACATCAGTCCAAAATAGAGCTCATGTCCGCCGTGCTGCTTGATGAAGATCAGTGGGACATTGAGTATTCCCGCAAGGAGAATGAACGGAAAAACAAAGTTGTTCGTGAGATGAAATGTTGAATGAATCTTGACGCGAATCGGGAGGTCCGCTTTCCAAACAGACGGCAGGAGCTTTCGCGCTGTTTCAATGGCCCCCTTTGTCCAGCGGAACTGCTGGGTCTTCAAGGCATTGACCTCTGCAGGCAGCTCGGCCGGGGAGGTGACATTGTTGAGATATCTGAATTTCCACCCGCGCAGCTGCGCACGATAACTGAGATCGAGATCCTCGGTGAGGGTATCAGTATGCCAGTTGCCGGCGTCCTCAATTGTCTTCTTGCGCCAAACGCCGCCGGTCCCGTTGAAATTGATGAAGTAGCCGGCCTTATTCCGGACATCCTGCTCGATCACAAAGTGGCCGTCAAGCGCCATTGCCTGCGTGCGGGTCAGAAGCGAGTATTCGCTGTTGAGATGTTCCCAGCGGGTTTGGACAACGCCGATCTTCGGGTCCTGCTGGAAGTGGGGAATCGTCTTTTGCAGGAACTCTCTCCGCGGAACAAAATCAGCGTCGAAAATAGCAATAAATTCTCCCCGAGCCGTCTCCAAACCATTAAGTAATGCCCCCGCCTTGTAGCCATCCCGATTGATGCGATGAACCTGTTTGATATCGTATCCTTGAGCGACGTACGCTTCAACAACCTCACAAATGATGTCTCTTGTTTCATCCGTTGAATCGTCGAGTACCTGTATTTCGAGTTTGTCTTTGGGGTAGTCAAGGTTGCAGACAGCCTCAATGAGACGGCGAATGACGTACAGTTCGTTGAAGACCGGAAGCTGAACGGTCACCATCGGCGTTTCATGGAGCGACGGTTGTATCGTCGTTTGTCCCCGCTGCCGCAGGTAATGGTAGACCATGACGAATCCGTGCGCGCCAAAGGTAAACAGAATCAGCAAGGAAAAGAAGTAGAGATAGAGCACAAGATCTGATAACGGAGATTGATCAAGCAGACCTTGGCGGAAAAATGCTATTGTCATAATTACCATCCTGCTACGGTTTCGTTAAGAATATCTTCTGTGATTTTTCTGATTGCTTCCTGTATTCCCTCGTCGCGCTGCGTCAGAGTGGCCCCGGACGGAAAATCGCCCCACTGTGAAAAATCCTTCTCCCACAGCTTCTTCCGAAGCTTCAAATCGGTGAACGAGACTCTTGCGGTAACGGTTATTCGGCGTCGGGAGACATCCTCGCCCGGCTTCACGACGGTGGCCGATTCGCGAACGCTGGTAATAACCGTCTCGAGAGCGGAATCGGCGTTTGTGCGGTCCGCGAGGGTCAGGCTTCCGTCATTCGTAAAACGCGACACAAGCTGTTCCGTAAACTGGTCCTTGAAGAGCGGGTCTCCAAATCCGCTCTGGTCCTGCACGAGGGGAATGGTGATGGTCTTGAGGTTTGCAGGGACCGATCCTCCCGTAAAAGAGTAGCGGCAGCCGACAAACAGCAGGATTATCATGAAAACGATCTCCCTTCTGTCAGTCATTGAGGCCATACTCCTTGATCTTGCGATACAGCGTCCGTTCGCTGATGTTCAATTCACGTGCTGCGAGGCGGCGATTTCCCTCATGACGTTCAAGCGCTCCCGTGATCATCTGGCGTTCCATTTCATCGAGTGAAAGACTGCCGTTTCCGTTCGCGGGATCGACGGGTTTTCCCTGCGGTGATGGCTGTGACTGCGAAAGAGAGTCGCGCAGATCAAGAATGTCAGCCTTGAGATCGAGCAGTGCTCGATAGATGAGCTCACGCTCGGCCTGCTCCACGGTCCTGTTGGCCACAACAGGGAGGTTCCGGTCGACAACATGGGCCGCATATCCCTGCAGATACTTGCGCAGGTCGTCGGACCCGATGCGCTTTCCCTTTTCCAGCACAATCATGCTTTCAATGACGTTGCGAAGCTCGCGGACGTTTCCCGGCCAGCGATACTGAACAAGGATTTCGCGTGCCTCGTCTGTGAATCCCTGGAAAGGAACGCCGTTCTTTTGAGAACACTCGCGCGCAAAATGATCGAGCAGGACGGGAATATCTTCGCGGCGCTCGCGCAACGGTGGAATCCAAATATTGACCGATCGAAGCCGAAAGTACAGATCGGGCCTGAAGCGCTTCTGCTGAACCTCAAACTCAAGGCTCTTGTTCGTTGCGGCGATGACGCGTGCATCTGACTTTCGTGGGGTGGAGGATCCGATCCTCATGAACTCGCCGTTTTCAAGAACCCTCAGCAGCTTCACCTGAGTGGCGAGGGGCATCTCTCCAATCTCATCCAAAAAGATCGTTCCGCCGTCTGCGATCTCAAAGTATCCTTTTCGTGTATCGACAGCGCTTGTGAACGATCCCTTCTCGTGGCCGAAAATCTCGCTCTCGATCAAGCCCTCAGGTATGGCCCCGCAATTGACGTTAACCAGCGTCTTTTCCGCGCGCTTGCTGGCGGCGTGGAGGGCGCGGGCGATGATTTCCTTTCCGACTCCGCTTTCTCCCGTGATGAGCACGGTGATATCGGTCGGTGCAACCTGCTGCACAACATCGATAATCTCCTGCATCTCGACCGAGGTGCCGAGAATTCCATGATTCTGTTGAAATGTCGTACGGTCCATTCTTCTTCTTTACCGCGAAACCACTATCGATCCCAGGTTGAACTTGGTTTTGATTTCTCCCGTGAAGCGCTTTGCGTCTTCATATGTCTGAAACTCTCCCACCCAGACCTTGTGAAGCTTTCGGCCGTTATTCACAATGGTGAAGATGTTTGAAGAGTAATTCTCCCGTTCAAACCTCGCGCGGAGCTCTTCGGCATTCTGAAGAGCGGAGAATGCGCCTACCTGAACGGTAAACGATGTCGGATATTTCTGGATGGGGTTGGGGGACTTCACCTGCGCGGGGGCTTCCTCCTGCTTGGGCTTTACCGGCTCATCCTGCTGCGTCGCGACCGCATAGGTGGAAAAAGGATATTCCTGGCGCAACTGTTGAAGTTTCTGGTCTCCCGTCTTATACAACCCGACGGAGTAGTAATATTGATAGAGCTTGTAGAGTGCGTCGTCAGCCCATTCGCTCTTGGGGAAATTGTCGATGATGCTCTGGTAGATCTTTGATGCTTCTGTCCCGTCGGTCGTCAGAATTCCCTGAAGATACAGCACCCCGGGGTGGTTCTGGAAGTTTGTCATGAGCGTGGGCAATTCAGTTCTGACCGCTTCTGTCTGACCTCGTTCGATCATTTCCAGCCTGCGCTGGATATCAGGAGACGCGCCGCCGTCCGTCTGTGCAAAACCAAGGGAAGCACAGACTACAAGCATGGATACTATTTGAAGATTCTTTTTCATTGCAGCCCTCCTATGCATTTTGGGCTAGGCGGACACTGAGTTGTGCATTGCGCGATGCCGCTGCCGTGCCAAAAAGCGTGGCCGAATTGGCCCGTTCAATCGAAACGTTCACATAATCGCCGATGCTGTGCTGGGTTCTCGGGAAAACCACCATTTTGTTCGTATCAGTACGACCGCTGAAATCTTTCCGTGATTTCTTACTGTCGCCTTCAAGGAGGATTTCGACGGTTTGGCCTATCAAAACCTGGTTTCTTGAGAATGAAATGTCTCTTTGGAGTTCAATGACCTCGTTGAGTCGATCGATCTTGGTTGCCTCGGGGACATCGTCTCCCATGTGCCAGGCTTTCGTGTTTTCACGGGGAGAGTACTTGAATGTAAATGCCCCGTCGAATTGGACCTCGCGTAGCAATTCAAGGGTGAGCTCATGATCGTGCTGAGTTTCGGTTGGGAAACCCGCAATGATGTCGGTCGAAAGGCTGACACCCGGAATCAGATGCTTGATCGTTCTGACGAGTTGGAGATAGTGGGCCGAGCTGTACGTCCGATTCATGAGGCCAAGAATGCGGTCGGAGCCCGATTGGACCGGTAGGTGAATGTACTTGCAGATATTCTGATGTCCAGCAATTGTCTCAATGAGCTTCTGTGACATGTCCTGCGGGTGCGATGTGGTGAAGCGCACCCGAAGTCCTGCATCGACGCCGGCGATGGCCGCAAGAAGGTCGGCGAAGTCGGCTCGGGTGGTCCCATCACAATAGGAATTGACGTTTTGTCCAAGCAGTGTGACCTCTCGAAATCCCCTGGCGACAAGAGTCCCGACTTCATGGACCACACTGTGAAGTGTTCGGCTCCGCTCACGCCCCCGGGTGAATGGGACAACGCAAAACGTGCAGAACTTGTCACAGCCCCTCATAACTGAAACCCAGGCGCTCAATCCATCCGTTCTGAGAGGAACAATGTCGTCGTAGTTCTCCACGCGGGAGAGTCGGACAGCGATTCCCCGTTCGCCCTCATAAGCATTCTCGATTAGTTCCGGCAGCTTTCGATACTCATCAGGGCCGACAACCAGGTCCACGGTCGTCTCGGATTGTATCAGGTCCTTTCGGAGGCGCTCGGCCATGCAGCCGAGGACCCCCACCACGAGGCTGGGGTTCTTTTTCTTGAAATGTTTGAAGTCACCGAGGCGGCCATAAATCCGTTGCTCGGCGTTTTCGCGCACGGCACAGGTATTGACCAGAACTACGTCTGCGGTGGAAATGTCGGCAGCGGCGCCATAGCCGTTCTCGCGCATGATGCTGAGGACGACCTCAGTGTCAGCGACATTCATCTGACATCCATAAGTCTCCACGTAGACGGTCTTTTTTTGATCTCTTTGCATGATCCGATTCTCTGAGATTTCAAATCTAACTAAATCATGTCATTCTGTCAATTCTGCGGAAGTATTAATTTGTTTTAATTTAGGGCAAAACTTTGAGTCTTTTGCCATCTCATTGTCAAATCGTCAGGTTTCTCCGACTTCCGGGGATGTTGATACAGGGGGAAACGGGTGCTATATTGACATCCCCTTTCAATCGAAAGAACCACAATGGCACATCTCATTGACACTATCAAAGACAAAGCCAAGAAGCTGAGAAAAAACATCGTCCTGCCGGATGCCACAGACGAACGCGTCCTCAAGGCGGCGCGCGTCTGCACCGACGAGGAAATCGCTTCGGTGATCCTCTGCGGCAACGAAAACGCAATTCGCACAGAAGCACAAAAGACGGGATTGGCACTTGAGAAGATCCGAATCGTTGACCCCGCGGCATCGGACCGCGCAAGCGATTTTTCCCACGTCTATTT
>DATDRF010000249.1:0-7944 GCA_035291905.1 Bacteroidota bacterium | reverse complement strand
GTGTCAACGGCAATCGAAAAAGGGCCCTTTGTGGCAATTGAAATTTCCCCCCCTGCCGATGGTCAGTCTTTTTGTTCCTGACGCTGGACGATTCCGGCCTTGAGTTTTTCTTTGAGCCGGTAGGACTCGCCCTTGATGTTGATGGTGATCGAATGATGAAGGACCCGGTCCAGGATCGCCGTGGCGATGACGGCGTCGCCGAACACTTCGCCCCAGCCGGAGAACGGCTGGTTCGAGGTCATGATCATCGCGCCCTTCTCGTAGCGGCGGGAGATCAGTTGGAAGAACAGGTTCGCTCCGTGCCGGTCGATGGGGATGTAGCCGATCTCGTCCACGATGAGTAGTTTGGCCTGGCAGTAGAGCTTGAGCCGTTCCTCGAGCCGGTTCTCCATGTTGGCCCGGGCCAGCGAGGCGATCAGCGCCTGCGCGCTCGTGAACTGGATCTTGTAGCCCTGCTCGATCGCCTTGATCCCCAGCGCCACGGCGAGGTGGGTCTTCCCCACGCCGGGCGGGCCCAGCAGGATCAGGTTCTCCCCGTTGGCGATCCATCGCACTGCCGAGAGTTCCTTGAACTGTTTGGCATTGATCGAGGGCTGGTAGGCAAAGTCGAAGTTCTCGATGGTCTTGACGAACGGCAGACGCGCCATCCGGGTGGCCATCTCCGTACGCCGGTCCCGCCGGGCCGCCAACTCCTCCTTGACGACGTTGCCAAGGAAGGTGCCGTAATCCCACTCCTGCTTGGCTGCGGAGGCCAGGAAGCCCTGCAACTGATCGGCCAGTCGGGTAAGCTTCAGGTCGCGCAGGTCCTGCTCCAGGGCGTCGAGGTGGCTCATGGCGCACCTCCGATGCCGGCCACCCGGTCGTACAGGGAGAGGTCGCGGACCATGACGTCTTCGACGGGGAATCTCGGGTCATGAAGCGGCTTGCTTCCCTCCTCCTCCACGATCATGCGGAAGAGGCCGCGGAAGTGGGCGGGATCGACACGCTCTTGGAACCGCCCCGCAAGCAGCTCGTGACGGGCGACGACCGCTCCGTCGTGCAAGAGCACGACCTCGTTGTTGTCCGCGCGCACTTCGACCTGCCGCCCGGCCAAGCGCCACGGAACGGAGTAACGGTTGGCCCGGAAAGCGACTCGTGCGTCGGATCCCACCTGCCGGTGGATGGGACTCTCCAGCCGGTAGGGAGGGACGTGCCGAAGGTCGATCAGTTTCTCCTGCGGGAAGCGGTCGATGGGGCGGACTCCGGTGGTACCGTGCACGCGTACGTCGGCCACGGTTGTGAGCCACTCTTCCAGTTGCCGGTTCAGATCGTCGAGATCGCGGAAGCGCCGCCCTGCGAGGAAGTTCTTCTTGATGTACTTGATTCCCGACTCGATCTTCCCCTTGGTTCTCGCCCGGTAGGGCCGACAGAACCGCGGATGGACGCCGTAATGCCTAAGGAAGTCGCGGAAGGTGGGGTTCATCTCCACCTCGCCGGTCTCCCGGTTCCGGTCCTTCACAATCGTCTTGGGGTTGTCGTACAGAAGTTCCCTCGGGGCTCCGCCGAACCAGGCGAACGCGGCCTCGTGGCCGGCGGTCAGGCTGGAGAGCCGCTCGTTGGGGAAGCCCCGCGCGAACATACGCCGGGAGTAACCAAGGACCAGGGCAAAGAACCGCGTGCGGACGCGCCGCTCGCCAAACCAGACCGCGCTGGTGCCCCAGTCGACCTGTCCCTGTCGACCCGGCGCCGTCTCGAACCGCAACGTCGCTTCCATGGCCAGCCGAAGCTCTTCCCGCAAGGGCCGGACGAATACCTTGATCATCTCGTAGCAGCCCGTGTACCCCAGGTGCCTCGCCTCCTGGAAGAGGACGACGGCGTTGAAGTCGACCTCCGGTGCGCGGCGGGTGAGAAACTCCTTATAACCCGCCAGTACCTTCGACTCCGACGAACGCCTCTGGTAGGGCGTCCACTCCGGCTTCGCAAGGATGGTCCGGACCGTCTTGGGATCGATGTCCAACATCCTTGCGATCACCTTCTTCGGCGTGCCGCGGCCGGCAAGCTCCACGACCGCTCCGTGCTTGTCCCGGTTGATCATCTCACTCTCCGGAAAACCGTGCTGCCGGAGAGTGTCGATCACTTCAGCCTCATGTTCCATAGCTCTTCCTCCCCTGCGAGATCAGGGGGGGAAAATTCAAATGCCACAGGGGTGGATTTTTACATTGCCGCTGACAAACCGCAAGCAGATCGCTGCCTTGGTCGGCGTTGCGCCTCTGGCCAAGGACAGCGGCACCCTGCACGGAAAGCGAATGGTCTGGGGCGGTCGCGCACCCGTTCGGGCCGTCCTCTACATGGGGGCCCTGATCGCTTCCCGGCACAACCCTGTGATCCGAGACTTCTACCAGCGTCTCGTTGCCGCAGGAAAACCGAAAAAGGTCGCCCTGACAGCCTGCATGCGGAAACTGCTGGTCATCCTCAATACCATGGTGCGAAACAACACACGATGGGGCGAACGCTATGCGCTTTCGGCTTGACTTCGAACACAGTTGCTAACGCTCAGGCTAAGCTGCGGGCACTCAGGAATTCCGCCCGGTGAGCCGTCAGCTTCAGCCTGTTGTTAGCCAGCATAAAAATCATGTTTAATAATTATGTTTCGTTACTCGATTTATTTTTAAGTTTATTCCTGACTTCTCTAAATTGTGCGTTGATCCTGCCAGCAGATACTGCCATTACAATAGATTGTGCGGCACCAATTTCATTATCAGTAATTCCTTTTTCCTTGGCAACGCCAAGGTAATGATCCATTCAGGGGTAACACCCGATGGCGAATGCCGATGCAAGATGTAATAGGATTGTTGTCTTTTCGTCAAAATATTCGTTATGCCGTGCGGAATCATAAAATGCTTTATATGCCTTTTTCTGTTTATCAGGTAACATCTTCTCCTCCTAAAATTGTCTGGCTAACAATTGATTAGAAAGCGAGGGCTGCTGTGGAATGCATCCCGTGCCGTCTAATTCTGAATCCCCCCGCTTCAGTAACACAGGAGGCGCAAAAAACATGCAGGGGGAGGCATGGGCCGGAAATCAGATCGGTAGGGATTGGAGTGAGTGATTTCGGCAACCGCTCGCGCTTCACGGGAGACCTGCGACAAAGACAAGAATACATCGTCGAGCTAAGATTTCTTGCGGAATGGATAAGCGTCTGGTCGTTACGATTGGCGACTTTGAAAGGCCCTGTGGGCTTCCTTGCCACGTTCTCCACCTCGCCCGGCATTACCTCTGGCTGAAGGTCTAAGCGGCAGGATCCTTGAGGGATACTATCGGATGAATATTTGGTAAATATCAGTAGTTTATTGTATCCCTTCTTCCACCTTTCGTTTCGCCAAGACCACGAGCAATTCGTTGGGCGTATGCTAATGACTCTGTATACATCCCCCGATCCTGAACGTCAATGTTTGATGTTTACAATCCAGTCACGGAATGGGCACACGCGACGGGTGCAAATCGAATTATTTCTCAACCAAGCGGACTTGAGGAAAGCGACCTTCGGGGTGTTGGTCCGCAAGGCGTTGTCCACCCTCCTCTGCTCGAGTTAACCGCCCGGATAGGAATAAACTCGCGTTAGGGATTTCTCCCGTTTGCCGGATTTATGTAATAAACTACGCTGGTTTTACAATCGGGGCATTCGCGATAAAAAGTGAAGCCTTCCTTTCGAATCCGCTCTTTATGCCCATCCCTTCCGCAACTGATCCGGATGGGCGAATTCCCATCACAAGCAGAACACTTCATGAAATAACCATATCTCCCATGCTGGATCGAGAGGTGGCTCCCTTTCCCGCATTGCCTACAAACCAACGACCCCGACGGGACATTCGAACCTATTCGTGAGATTGACGGTGGAACTTGAACCGGAATAATAGGAACGGAGTCTTTGCGGGGTAATCCCTTGCTCTCCCCGTTATCGCATCCAAATCTGGTTGTGTAATCGAATGTGGCCGGTTTGTGCATCCTGACCAGTTTTCTTCCGATTCCTTCGAGGGTTTCAATCGAAACGACCTTGGCCAACCCTCCGATTACATCGAGAACTCCGGACTTGTCAACCTG
This sequence comes from Bacteroidota bacterium, assembly GCA_035291905.1. Taxonomy (GTDB): domain Bacteria; phylum Bacteroidota; class Ignavibacteria; order UBA10030; family UBA10030; genus JACPLA01. The sequence goes on along the minus strand of DATDRF010000249.1, from coordinate 3,864 downwards.
GTTATCGATGAAGGCATCCAGCATATCGGCCTTAACAATCTTAGAGGTATCAAACCGCTTCGGGCGATCGATTCGGGCATTCGGGGAAACGAGTACGAGCGGGAAGAAAGAAATAGGCAAGCTGATCCCCAAACGAGTCGGCATTTCGATCCGCTCAAATGCCTTTTTCAATACGGCGAGATGCCGTTCATTCTGGGCCAGAGGTGACGGCATCCCCTCATAACATTTCCGGTAATCATTCCAGCGGAGGAACTCCCCTTCCTCGGTGATTTTAAAACCGGAGGAGAAATGTTTGGTTTCAAGAACATAGCAGTACAAAACTTGGTTCATCACGAGATGGTCGATCTGGGCGACCTGACCATCAATTTCCAGACGAAGATCGTGGATGACGATAGAATGTTTCGAATCCTTGCGTGAGAAATCTATCAGGTACGCAGCTTCCTGCTCTCCCTTGATTCCCACACGCAGGATGCGAATCTCCTGCTCTATCCGGACGCGTCTGTCTCCGGTGGCTCCAGACAGCAAACGCTGGAGTTCCGCATTTTGATGGTCCTTGTTGTCGGTGTCTTTAAGAAGCATTGTTCCTCCATTAGGTCTGCACGATTGCCGTGGCGGGACACAGATTGGGCACACTCGAAAAGCGAACCGCAACGACATCCTGCCAAATTCATATCGGCTAAAGTGTTTGGGAAGATTAATGGAAAACAGACCTTCGGGGGACGAAAAATAATAATCCTTTTGGTCCATGCGGGGGAAGACTATGTTGTCGCAAATAGAGCGGAATAATTTATTATCCCTATTATCTTGTGACAACGGAACGATGCAACGCTTTCCATCGGAAGGAGTTTCTATCACCAATAATCTTCGGCTGTTGATTCTCTACGCATTTTGCTGCTATATTTTGGATAGGAACAACCGATGAGACAATTCTTCCTGCCTCGAAACGGTAATCTATCCTTCGATCATCTTGCACATGCAATTTCTCAAGCACCTTCCGTGCTCCATTTACCCGACCAGGTAACGTTAAGAGCCATCGTTTTTCAGAACCCTGACGGCGAGTGGATACCCTTTGCTTGCGCTCTCGCAATCGGCATTGTGGACGGCGAACCGTACAAGACGGTCCATGAGGTTGGTACGCTCAGACTTGTACACCTTTCAGGCAAAGCATCCGAGATCACTTCTTCCGATGATTTGAGGTCCTTCATGGCATCCTGGCAACTATTAATCGACGGAGGAGTAAAAAATATTTCTTTCCAGACTCAAGTGCAAATATACAGAGAAAGTAGTCAAAACCAATTTTGTGAGTATCCAGCATGGCACGCTATTTTTCACTATACTTATTCATCGAGTATTAGCACTATACCTGATGGACCATTTTTCGATCCTAACAGTGATTTCTTTGCAATAAACATTGGCGATGCCGCCGCTCAATGGCTCAATATGCAGCACATGCGGGCACAATTATCTATTCAAAACCAAGTTGAACTATTATTGCCAGACAGGAGAGCATATGTAAAAGATATCGGCCGAAGGGAGACCACCATTACCGTCAGCGTTATAACCAATATCACAGAGAATCTATTCTGTGCCATCGTAGCTACAGACTATGATAGCAAAAATCACCATTTCCATGCTGTCGTGCAGAATAATCTAGCAGAGATCGACCTATTAATTACGCCAAAGACTATTCAAATTTTCCTAATGGGAGCTGATGGTTTTTGCTACGATAATTACTACGAAGATGAATATCGCCGAACCAGAATTAAGTCTGTTTTAACACCCTCACGTCAGCTAAGCGACCAAACATATAAAGATTTCATAGATGACCTAAACGGGGGTGAAAATGAGGTAATAGAGTTTAAAGAATGGATTTCTACTGAACGTGAGAATAAGAAGTCGTATGAGTTATTAAAAGTTATAAGTGCTTTCGCGAACTCAAGAGGAGGATCCCTATACATCGGTGTCACGGATGAACTTGAAATAAAAGGATTGGAGAAACAATTACTTGCTTATAGCAATCGAAAGAACAACATATTTGACGTAAATAGGAATGAATATGTGCAAAATCTTAAACGAATTATCGGAGAAGGTATATCTCCAATAATAATTCCAAAAATTCAATGGATTACACATGCGGGACATCACATCCTAAGGTTGATCGTGCCCCAAGGGAAAGACGCTCCCTATCAAATTATAGAAACGCAGGACATCTTCATAAGGCGCGGAGGAAGTTGTACTAAAGCAAGGGTTTCCGATTTGGAGCTCATTTTTCGGCGAGATATTCAACACAACACCCCGATCGATCGTCCGTTTCGTCCATGAGATGCGATAATTCCTGGTGGGTACACATTGGGCGAAGTATTTCCCCATAAAAATCGTTCTTCGGGCCAAAGACAACCATCAACGATAGATTTAATAACCCTTATTCGCCTGACGGTACTACGCGAAGCCGCAGCAGTCGATAACACGCTGAGGTGTGGGACTTGGAAATCGGGGGAGTGGTCACCGGCTTCAATCATCAGTCGCCTTTTTCGTCTCAACGCTCGACGTACGCGCGGGTTTCGTTTTGATTCCCATCATTCGGTGGATATACTACCAACAGTCAACACGATTAGGGTCACTGATGGTGAGGAAGCGTAATGGCCGATCCCGACGGTAAAGAAACCGGCGAGCCGAGGAATCCTGAGGAGATGCCGCCAGCAAGCGCAAGCGTGCCCTCGGGCAGCACTCCGACTTCGGCTCAATTGACGCTGACCCATTGCCCATATCGACAGGCGGCACTGTTGCAACAAGCAATGGCCCCGGACAAGATGCGGGTTTCGTTCTTCCTTGGAGCAGGGTGTCCAGTTTCAATTCGTATTCCAGACGGGGACGGCACGCGGCCCTTGATACCCGACATCGCCGGGTTGACGAAGCAGGTTCGGGAAAAACTTGAGGCATCGGAAAAACATAAGACTGCCTTTGCAGCGATATTGAAGCGACTCGTTGACTGCGGAAAGAGCAACCCGAACATTGAGGACATTCTCACTCATATCCGGGCACTGAGAGAAGTCGTCGGAAAGACAAACCATGACGGACTGTCCGCGGAAACCCTTGATGGTCTTGACGCGGAGATATGTAAGGTTACCGTACAGATTATGGAAGTGCGGCTGCCTACTGATGATTCCCCTTACCACCAACTGGCGACGTGGATCAATGCGATAAAGCGCGAACACGCCGTTGAGATATTCACCTCCAACTACGATCTGCTGATGGAGCAAGCTCTTGAGGATCGCCACGTCCCGTACTTCGACGGCTTTGTAGGCTCGAACCGCACTTTTTTCGATCTTCCGTCGATGGAGCAAGATGGTCTCCCCTCTCGCTGGGCTCGTCTGTGGAAAGTGCACGGATCTATCAATTGGCGGCAAACACCCGAGGGGCATGTCGAGCGACGCTTCGCGTTAGAGGGCGAACGAGCGCTCATTCACCCGTCCCACTTAAAATACTACCAGAGCCGACGGATGCCGTACCTTGCCATGCTGGACCGCCTCCGATCATTTCTCGTAGAGGGACAAGCTGTTCTTGTCACCTGTGGGTACTCGTTCTCCGACAAACACCTCAACGACGTCATTCTCCAAGGCCTCACTGGAAACCCGACTGCCATCTGCTTCGGATTGCTGTTCACTGATCGTGCCAAGTTTCCCGAAGCGGTGTCCCATGCTCGTAAGCATCCAAACCTCAATCTCCTAGTGTAGTGCTTCATTCTGTTTGGAACTTAACCGCCGGTTTGCGCGGATGACTTTCTGCAGGATGTCGGCGGCCTTGGCGGTCCAGATGAACGGCTTGGGGTTTTCATTGTGAAGTCGAACGTACTCCTCGATCGCG
>DATDRF010000248.1:0-4971 GCA_035291905.1 Bacteroidota bacterium | reverse complement strand
GTGAAATGAAAAGCGTAAATGGTGCTGTAACGATCCGGCCCCGAATAACGGTTGAGCCATTCCGATGTGTCGTAGAACCGCGCATTCTCTGCACTATCTGCGTACACAAACCAATTGTGCTTGAAATTTCTGTCGAACGTTCTCTCATACCGGTCGTAGAAGTAAACTCCCAATCTTGCAGAGACAAGAGGGCTGAACTTGTACCCGATTTCCGCAGCGCCGAATTTCGTGGTTGCCCTTGTGAACATTGACCGGTTCTGATTGAAATAGTTCGTAAGTGCGAACGGCCACTCTCTCCCCTCAAGGTTTTCCTGCTCGTTATAACTTCCCAGGAGTTTGAGCCGGATCCCCTCGTATTCCAACGAAGCATTTCCCTGGAGCGTGGTCCTCTTCAGCCAGTTGTCTGGAAGCCAGTCTCTCCCGAATTCAACGGAAGAGGGGAGCAGCTTTCCAAGATTGTAGGACCTGTAGTATCCGTCGTCCGTCAGGCCGTCATATCTGAACGGCTCGAGAAATATCGCCTGACGGTTCCGATAGAACGTATGCTCTCCGGCAAGGAAAAATCTGATATCCATCCCCTCGAGGGCCGGCAGCGGTCCGCCGATCGTTCCGACGAAGTTCTTGTAGCCCAGAGGTGTGGTGTTGAGGAACCGGCTCCCCGGACGAACCACATCATCCGTCCTGATATCCGCTGAGAACTCCAGTCTCTCCCCCCCCGTTCTCATTGTTGTCGCTACGATCCCCCCGGTGGCGCTTCCCAGTGAGGCTCCAAATGCTCCTGTGTGAGCCTCGATCGCTTCAATCGCCTCCGGTATCAGTGTCAGTCCGCTTGATCCAAAAAAAGGATTGGCGATGTTGAATCCGTCCAAAAGATATCCGGTCTCGTACGGACGGCTGCCGCGAATATGAAGCTCATTGTTGACCTGAACGGCACCCGGAACGAGCGGAAAATAGCTCTCGAGGCCGCGGAATGGTAGATGGAGGATGTCGGCAAACGAGAACCGATGCATTGTCCATCGTTGAAGGAACGGTTTCCCTGTCACGGTTGAATCCGGGGCCTCTTGTTCACTCCGGCTTTCCTGCGACAAGAGAGGATTCATGAGGAGGAGAAACAGAAGCAAGAGCGTAGCTTTTATCATGCCGCATCCTTTCTTTTCGAGATCATTTGGGCTAATCCAGAGACTGAATAATTGCCAGTTTGAGGACTCTTGTCATCCCGATCGCCGGGAGGTCGATATGGCACACATAAATTCCGCTCCCGACCGCCCAATGGTGTTCGTTGGTCAGGTCCCATCGAACAAATTGCGAGGGATCGTTCTTCGAAATCGTTCTGATCAACTGCCCCGCCAGGTTGAAGATCCTGATGGTCGCCTGAGCAGGGAGGTTTGTGAAGGTCACGTACCGGCGAGGCTCGTTGCTGAGACGGCTGTCGGCAGGATAGTATGGATTCGGAAACACGGTGATCCTGTTGACACTCGCTTTGGCCAGCGCTGCACTCTGAGTCGGGGCATACGCCGCCGTGTTGATGGAGAAGAGATCCGACGGAGTGTTCGGTTTGGTGGAAATGATCCGAATGGTGTTGCCTGAGGCCGGCATAAGTGAATTTACACCTGCCGGCCATGCGGGATCAGTAACGTCAATGCCGCAATTGAAGTTGACCAGAACAAAACGAGCCATCACTTCAGGGCCCGTCCCGGAGTATCCGGCATAGGAGTAGTTCGCCGAATCGGCCACAAACGCATCGTAGGCGGCCGTTCCGGGGGTCTTCGGATTTGCATCCATCCAGTAGATCAAGTCGGTGTAAGGATCGTTGGCTCCACCGGAGATGGTGTGGTCCGCTGCCTGTAGGTTGAATGAATCGCTTCCGTCTTCATCGAGGAGCCACGGGATCATCCGGTAGTCATCGGATGCGTCATTCGGTGTGCCGATCCCGATATTCCAGATTTCAAACGGGACCTGAATGAACAGGTCGTTCGTATAATACTGAATCGCGTAATTCGGGCCGGCCGTAAACCGCATCTCGAAGTCGTACGGAATGAACCGCGTGAAATTGTCATTCCGGAAGAGACGCGACTTGAACCGTGTGAAGCTGATATCAGCCGGATCCGGGTTCGCATGGACGCCCCATTGACCACCGCCCCAGTCCGTAGCCGGACGATCGGCACCGGTCGGTGTCGGGAAGCCGCTTGAGTTGAAAGCGAAGGCGGCATAGGTCGCCGGAGTGATCGCGCCGCTCGGACCTGCGGTATGCTGGAAGTCCTTCACGTCGTTCGGAGGGCCGACTGCCTTGATCGTCATTCCGTCAACCACAGGGTAGTTCGCATCACCGCTCTGGTTTGTGAGCGAGGTGTCAACCGCCCACGTGTTCTTCGTGACGTTGAAGACACCCCACTTGGCGCTTGCAGTGAAGCGCACTTCGTAGGTGTCTCCGGTGATCGCAAGCGGATCCGCCACAAAGGCCTGAACGCTGCCGTCGCTCGTGCCGCCGGTCCTTGTCACTATGACAGTATCTCCCGACGCCGAGACAAGGTCGATTCCGAACGGCCTCCCTGGCCGCACAGTAACAATCACGGGATTTGATTCGAGAGCAGCGACGTACCCGTTCAGCGTTGCGCGGGAATAGGCGCTGACGGCAAAGTAATATTCCTCGCCGTTGTAGAGCCTTGGAATATCCCTGACATAGTCTTTTGTAAGTCTTACGAATCGTTCGATGCCACTGTCGGTTCCGCGCTGAAGTATTTTATTTGAACTCACGATGGGAGAAAAGATCACATCATAATTGTATTCGTAGATGGTCTTGATATTGTTGACGATATCGTACGTGGCAATGCGGACGCCCTCATCTATTCTCGATGTCGAGCGAGGCAGCTGATAGAGGTTATATCCCTCGAACAGATAGCCGCCCGGTTGTACGACTGTCTCCTCCGTCTTCTTTACGGCTGCCTGATCGAAGCTCCAGTCGAGCAGAATCTCCCCGTCGAGTTCCGTGACTTTGATCTTCGGTTTCTGGGGAGATCGGGGGATTCCCATGAGTACGTCAAAAATCTCCTGGCAAGTCCGGTCGTATGTCTTCATGACAGTAATGCTCGAAAGGCGATCTGCCCCTAGACCTGCAACAAATGCCACGTACACCTCTTGCGTATCCCCGGGAGCCATGCGGAATGGGCCTGATGACACAATGATGCGCCTTTCTCCCGGAAAGTTCTCATACCAGCTTGTTTCTGTGTAACCCGTGTTCGTCACGGGGTCGCCGCTGTATGGGAATTTCGTTATGGGATAACCCGGTGGAGCAGGATAGGGATAAGGGGAATCATAAATTGATCCAATCGGTGCGTACCCCCTCAGCATATGCCACCATCGGCCTGTTCCCCGCTCATAGTCTCCGAACGGAGGATCCGAAAAAGGGGTTCCGCTCACATGGTATGCAAAAGAAGTCATGCCGAGGTTCTTTTTTCCGTGTACACGCTGCAGATTGAATACTCCTGAATCTGATGGTGCCGGAACGAGTGGTCCGGCGAGAATGTCATAGCCTGCGGCTGGCGGTGAGAGGTTGAATCTTCCATAAGAATAATCAATTGCTTGTCCGTTGTACACGTATCCCAGTTCAAGAAGTGAGTCGCATCCAAGCAGATCATCAGTCGCATTTCCAAGGTCAATGTCTGCCCACTGGCCGATAAACATGCTGTCGATGAAGAATGACCCCTTCAATCCACCTCCGACGTCTATTCCCCCTTTGTTGATGACCTGATATCTTGTGAAATACGCGTTGCCAAGCGCATCCGTCCTTTTGTACCCCCAGACTGTTTTCTGAATCTCCAATCCCATTGGCTCTGATCCTTCGAACCAGAGACTTCTTGCCCGATCCAATCCGTTGTACGCCGTCCAGAGAACCTGGTCGGCCGGATTTTCGCCGAGTCCCGCACCGACGCCGGGCTCATCATAGCTCCCCTCGATCAGACTGTCGGCAGTGAATGTCTCTGTGAACGCAGGGGGAGCCTGATAGCCGGGGATTCCGTTTCGTTCAATATAAGGTGCGCCGTGCTCGACAGGCCATTCCTGCCAATCCCTATGATAGCTGCTCCTGACCTCGTCCATCATAGCCTGCGTCGCCGACGATGCGCTGATGAGCTCATAGAAAATTGATGCGTCTTTTCGAAGCTCACTCTCCGACATTTCCATGTAGTCCCTGCGGATTCTATAGATTCTCATGGCCGGATCATTCGTGTCGGCCGGCGCGGCGGTTGGGCCCATGTCGGTGACCCATCCGCGCACCATCCCATGGTTGCTGCTGTACGTACCGCCATTGACACGGATCGGCTGAATCGCCGCTTTTGTTCCTCCGTTTTCCGGAAATTCCCCGACATACATCACCCCTCCGAAGACAAGATTATCTTCGTACACGGTTTGGGCAGTGAACTGAGGATAGACCAATCCGGATTTCCCGGTTGGCGTGTGGTTTCCCTCTCCGTCGGACCGATGCCATGTCCAGAGATTGTTGATGTTGAGGACCTGCCACGTGTGGCCCGAGTTTGCTGAGAGGGTTTGAACCGCGGCTTTCCCGGGGATTTGATCCTGAGCGACAAGATGAGAAGTGAGGAGAAGAAAAAGGAGGACGGTTACCCGCAACGCTGAAGGAAGATCAGTTTTCCTTATTTGTGGAAATGGAGCCCTCATGTTGAATCCCCGCGGACCGATGTGAAGTTCTCATCAGTACGTCGGCGGAGCCTCCGAGAGAACCACTGCGAGCTTGATGATCTTTGTTTCCCCGATATCCGGCATCTCCACGTGGCAGATGTAAATGCCGCTCCCGATCTGCCAGTTGTGCTCGTTCGTAAGGTCCCATCTCATGAATTGCGACTGGTCATTCTTCTCCAGCGTCCGCACGAGATGACCGGCGAGATTGAAGATTCTTATCTTCGCGCGGGGAGGAAGGTTATTGAAGGTGACATACAACTGTTGCGGCTGTCCTTC
>DATDRF010000247.1:0-9150 GCA_035291905.1 Bacteroidota bacterium | reverse complement strand
TCTTGCTTTGCCCTCCCGTGATGTGTTTGAAAATCTTCATTTGGACGCGACCTTGATATCGAGTGCCTGAACCAGCTTCTTCAGCGATTCAAGTTCATTGTTGAGTGAATTGTTTTCTTGTTTCAGCTCCTGAATAGCCTTCACCATGGGAGCGAGCAAGTCATTGTACCGAAGCTCATATCTTCCCGCGTCATCAACCGTGAGCATTCCCGTACTCTCTACTCCCATCTCTTTCAGGGATTCCTCAATGTCCTGAGCGATGAAGCCATATTCCGTCCTTTTTCTGTCATCATTGTTGCGTATGTACGAGACAGGTCTCAACCGTGAAATAAAATCAAGCCCGAGGCCTGAGTGCATAATATTTGATTTCCATCGCCTGTCACTTGTAATTGTCCATGCGACTTGGACGCCGGCGTACGTAACCGAGGTATTACCGATCCGTACCTGATTACTCGATGTGCCGGTTGGAACTTGCGCATTGTGCCCAATGCATGTATTGTTATGGCCGGTGGTAATGCCGGAGCCCGCCTCATAGCCAATCGCAGTATTACTATCTCCTGCAGCCGAATAGAGGGCGCTTTCCCCAAAAGCGGAATTTCGATTTCCCGCTGTGCTTGAATAGAGCGCATTGCTCCCGAAGGCGGAATTATTGCTGCCTGTTGTGTTGGGGTAGAGTGCAGCCGCACCGAACGCGGAATTACTATAACCCGTTGTGTTCGAGTAAAGCGCGTGCGCTCCAAACGCGGAATTGGTGCCACCGGTGTTTGAATACAGCGAGCTGTACCCGAACGCAGAATTCAGGGATCCCCCTGTGTTGGAAAAGAGCGCTTGATACCCAAACGCCGAATTACCCGGACCAGAGGTGAGAGATGACATCGAAGAATATCCTACTGCGGTATTATAGCTCGCATCAGTAGCAGTCCCGCTCATGGTGAAATTGCCTGCGTTCACCCCCACAAACGTGTTGTATCCAACCGTTGCCGAGGCCTTATAATCATGAATAAATCTTTCCGCTCCCTTGAATATCACGCCCAGTGTTGCATTCGTTGTGACGGGCAAGGTGAGGCTTTTGTTCAGGCTTAGATATCCGTCAGCCTGGCTGAGGCTCAGGAACGTTGTCGAGCCGTCTTTGACTGTGAAGACCCCGGTCGAACCAAGAGTGTTATTGATGTTCTAGCCGTACATCGCTGTCGTCAGCACGACAAGCATGATCGCTGTGGAGAATGGCGTTCTCAATCCTGCCTCCTGTATGGTGTTTTGTGAAGGATGGTTATTTCGTACCTGAGTTCACCGCTGCGATATTCCTGACGGCCGATTCAACGGCTTGAAGCCGGGCCCTTAGTTCAGCGTTCTCTTTTTGAAGCTCTTTCACCCGCGCTTCAAGAGAGAGAACTGTGGCAGCAGTTTCACGCATCCCGGCTGTCCGCTTCTCCAACGCCTGAACCGCTATCAGCGTCACTCCGTCCACGTCGGCCGTCGCAAGTGTCGTGTCGGTCCCGATTATCCCGATCCCGTCATGCCCGAATGCGGCGAACCACTCCTGCGCCATGGGACCGTAATGGCGGAACTTGCGCGGATCCTGGCCTCGGTAATTCCATGACCCCAATTGCAGTTGAGCCAGCTTTCCCAGAAACGCTTCAGCGTTTACCACCTGAAAGTTCTCCTTCCTCGTAGAATCTGAAATTGTGCCCCAACTGTTGCCCCCGGCTGCCAACGATGCCCCTACTGTCGCGGGGCTGTTGGTAAACAACCTATATCCGCCCGCAAACCGCATCGTCATTTCATTGGCTGCCGAGGAATTTGTCATCGAGGTTGTGCTGTCTCCTATGATAAACGCCCCGCTCTTGTTGTTTGTGGAGACATAATTCCCCATCGCCGTGGAGTAAGCACCACTCGCCGTTATACCGAACCCTATTGCGGTCGAAACGTAACCGCTTGCAGTACTGGCAGCGCCTATCACGGCAGAATAATCCGCGGTTGCAGACGCAATCCACCCAAGCGCTACAGAAGAATATCCGCTTGCCGTTGAGCTAAATCCCAATGCTGTCGATGCACTCCCGCTGGCGATTGTCTCTCCCCCCATCGCCACGGAGTAGGTCCCGATGTTTACATCATTCCAGTGAGTTCCGTCAATCCAGCCGGCTCTGAAGGCGGCCTTCCTGGGATACCACATCATCCGTGTACCTGCGCCCAAGGAGAGCGTCGTTCCGCTGTTGATATTGCCGTCAGCGACGATGCCGTCATTCCCGACGACGGTGAGTGTCCCGGCAGTATCACCTGCGGCCCCGGTTCCGAGGCGCACCGCGCCACGAACTTTCAGGTTTCCGTTGATGTCAAGTTTTTCAGCCGGATTGACTGTTCCGACTCCGATCTTGCCATTATCATTCACGACCAAGAGCGAATCACTTGTGGCGCCCTTTACTGTGAACGAGCCGCCCGAGCCGAGCGTGCTATTGATGCTTCCCGTCTGGGCGTTAAGAGCTGCTGTTGCGGCTGCGAACAAGATCCCTGTAGACACAACGAGCCGGAAAGATTGGATTGAAAGGGTCATGTGATGTTCTCCTTCACGGTGGCCTGACTCAATTGAGAGAATAGTTGAAAGTTCACGGGAGAGATGGATAGAACGATGGGGAAAAAGAGAAGAGTGGCGAGGCTTGCGGAAGAGGCCGCGAGAAAAAGGACGTGCCGTACGGGAGGAAGACGGCATGGTTTTCCTTCAGATGGAAGCGTTCGGTGAACCCCGGACCTTCCTGTGGCCTATCACACTGGATCAATCCTGGAGAATCTTCCCTGCAAGAAGGATTGGCGTTGGGGTAGAAGGAGTGTACAGAATTCCGGATGGACTGTCAATTGAGGGCGGAGACCGAGTGTCCGCCATCACGCGGAGTCAATTCCGCAAGGATTCTTCAATAACGATGGCCGGACCCCTCAGTCATTTCAGGACGACCAATTTCTTCGTATCCACGAATGAACCGGCCTGCAGCCGGTAGAAATATGCGCCGCTCGGGAATCCTCCGGCATTCCAGCTGGCCACATGGGAACCCGCGCCAAGAATTTCGTCGACAAGTTTTGCGACCTCTCTCCCCAGCAGGTCACAGACCGTCAGGTCCACGGGGCTGACAACTGACAGCTGAAAGCTGATGGCTGTCTCCGAATTGAACGGATTAGGGTAGTTCTGGTAAAGCTCATACTCCCGCGGAAGACCGTGTCCATCCGATTCGGACTTTGACGGAATTTCGGGAAAGAACACCTCCAGAACGTGGCCTGCCCCATCGTCCGGGAATCTCACCAGGCACCTCTTTGATCCCGCATCGTAAAACCATCCGACGGCATTGAACGAATCTACCGAATCAAGGGTAACCGGATTCAGTCGGAGCGAATCGAGAACAACGCTGTCGGGGGCAACAGAGGCCCAATTGACGGATGCGAGCCAGTCCCGTTGATTCACAGCGTACGACCCCATGCGGGCATTCACGGTAATCGTTGTCCGCGCATTGTTCCTCTCATGGCCAATTCCGGTCGTGGAATATGCGCCGGTTTCGTAACCGTATGTCACCCCATCATCGTCATAGACCGTACACGACCCTGTCCCCTCCGGATAGCTGCTCAACTCAACGGTTTTCAGCATTTCAGGTGCGTCTGTATACTGCGCTGCCGGCGACATCGGTATGATCGAACCGGCCTTCACGAAAAGCGGAATCTCTTCCGCGGTGACAGCGACATTGTGCTGCGTTGATCCTGCGTACTCCTTTCCCGAATGGAAATCATACCATATCCCCTCGGGGAGGTAGACCGATTGCGGAGTTACCCCCGAAGCGACGACCGGCGAAACCAGGAGACTGTTCCCGAACATCCACTCCGACGAGAGGTTGGCAACCGCCGGATCATCAGGGTACTCGAACACAAGCGGCCGGGCAATGGGAAGCCCGGTCAGGTGATTCTCCCGCGCGGCGGAATAGATGTAGGGCATCAACCGGTATCTGAGGCGAATGTATTTTGAAGCGATAGATTCTGCCTGAGCTCCGTAGTACCACGGTTCACGTTCCTGGTCGAGGCGGCCATGGACCCGGAACACGGGAACAAACGCCCCAAATTGGATCCATCGGTAGTAGTTTTCAGGCGTTGGCGAGACCTTGAAACCGCCGATATCCATCCCCCACCATGATGCTCCCATCACGAGGCTCGAAAGCATGAAGAGCCGCTGGTTCGCCATTGTCTGAAATCCGCTCTCGATATCGCCTGACCAAAGCGCATAGGCATACCGTTGTGCACCGGTGTAGAAATTCCGATTGATGGACCAGACGCGTTTGCTGTCGAATGCGCGTTGGCCTTCATACTGAGCGCGCTGCATCTGCATGAACATCAGGTTCCCGCCGTATTCGTCGGCCTCATCGTTCCAGTATCCGGTGATCCCGCGCTGGTACGAGTTGTTCGCCAGGAAACTCTCCCAATACCATTTCCGCACCTCGGGCTTATGAAAATCGAGACGGCCCACCTGCTTCTGGCTAAAGTAGTCCGTCGTGTAGTCAATGAAGAATCCCTGATCTGCAGCGTACTGCCCCTGCACTGTTCCCGCGTGGATCCGCGGCTTACGAATTCCCATAAGGTGCATGCCGTACCGTTGAAGTGTGTCGACAATCGCGCCAGATTGACCGTCGGGAAACTTCTGCCCCCAACGAAACTCTCCGTAGCTGTCATCACCCCATGCCATCCAGTCGAAATCGAGAATGAATGCGTCCAGAGGAATTGACTTCTCTCGATAGGTCCGTATGTCGCTGTACAACTCCTCCTGATCGATTCCCCACTCTGTATTCAGGAACCCCAGGGTGTACTTCGGGAAGAGGGGCGGAAACCCGGTGACTTCGTGCAGTCCTTTGAGGATTTCTTTGGGTGTGCCGGTGATGAGATAGAACTCGAGGTCCCGTTTTGAGGGAGAAGCGGAGCGGGCGAACGTCAGAGAATTCGATGCGATAGAGAGAGAACCGCCGTCGGTATCGGCAAGGAAGCCCCATCCCTCGGTGGTCCACACAAATGGACCCCCGGCCTGCCCCTGATTCCCTGAGGAAATGGTGCCTCCGGTTGAGTTTGAAAGAACTCCCTGAGATCGATTATGTACACCGTAGAACAGCCCACCTGAGGTTGAGAGGGCAAGGCCATTCTGAGAAATGCCGCCTTCCGAAGGTTCCTCGCAGACCACCTGATCACCCTTGCTGCTCAGTCTGTGAAAACGGAATCGGAGCGGGTTGCGAAATATTTCCACGCGAAACTCCGCGGCGGTCAGAAGAATCGAAGCGCCGGAGGTATCGACAGTGACAGCAGGCTGGACCCAGTCTGTTTTCGCGACAACCAGCGTGTCTGGATCCTCAATGCCACCCGGCCGAAAATTGATCATGAGGATGTTATCCGCACAAGCCTTGAAAACAACGACGTCAGTTCCTGCCGAAACGGTGAGAGTATTGCCCTGAATTTGGACTCCCGTAACGGAGCCCAGGCCCTGGGCCTTCGATCCGTTGCACAAAACGAGAGAAACAAAGAGGACCCACCCGAATGCAACGCTTCGCTGTTTCATTTCCTGCCTGATGAAATTTTCATGGAGAGGCTTGGAGCGATAATGCGAGTAATCTACGGAAGAAGAGGACCAAATGCAGGGGAACATCGCGTGCGGATCATTCCAGACCGGTTGCCCCGAAGAGAACGCGGGCAGACCGGTCTGTCGACGCTCGACTCAATAGCTATTCGTACCGCAGGGATTTGACGGGATTCGCCATTGCCGCCCTGATCGCCTGGTAACTGATCGTCAAGAACGCGACGAGTATCGCCAGAGCACCGGCGAACAGGAACGTGAAGAGTCCGATATTCGTTCTGTAAGCGAATCCATCGAGCCACGATGTCATGACGAAATACGCCAGGGGCCACGCAACGAGATTAGCGACGAGGACGAGGAGTGTGAACTGCTTCGTAAGCTGAAACACGATGTTGGCAATCGAGGCTCCAAGAACCTTGCGGACGCCGATTTCCTTGGTCCGTCGCTCGGCGACGAAGGATGCAAGGCCGAGGAGGCCCAGGCAAGCGATCACCACGGCAAGGCCAGAAAAAATCCCAAACACCAGTCCCAGCCGTTCTTCTGATTCATACTGCCGGTTGAACTGTTCATCGACAAATTGCGGAATGAAAGGATAGCTGGGACGAAGCAGCTGCCATCGATCCTTCAGAATATCCAGCACGTTTTCCGCCTGCCCCGCGGCAATCCTCACGGAGACAGCATTGAATCGGCCCGGATTGATAAGGAAGACGATCGGAGCGATCTTCTGGTGAAGCGATTCAAAATGGAAATCCCTGACCACGCCGATGATCTTCCCCGTTCGACCGCCGTATTGGAACCTCTTGCCAATCGATTCTTCCGCCGATGACCAGCCGATCGCCGCTATCGAAACTTCATTCAGAATGAACGCTTCGGTCGAGTCGCTCGCCAGGTTGATGTCGAAGTCTCTCCCCGCCGCAAAAGGGACCCTGTACACCTTCATGAAGTTGTGATCGACGTGGATGTCGGCAATGCGGCTTGTAATTTGCCTCATATCTCCCCCAACTTCAGCTGTTCCCCCCTGCGAATCGAGAAGCCTGCCGGAAGGGACGCGGCTGGAAATCGTCACATCGGTAATCCCGGGCTGGGATAGTAATTGATCGCGCAGCCCGGCAAACTGCTCGCGGATCCGGCTGTTGGCGGGAAGATAGACGATCATCTCTTTGTCGAAACCGAGGTTCTTCTTCCGCATGAATTCCAGCTGGTCGTACACGATTCCCATGCTGACAATAAGCGCAATGGAAATGGCAAATTGTGTGACAACGAGGATTGAGCGGAATTTCAGCCCCGCTCTGCCCCGGGCGGTCTCCCCTTTCAGAACCGACGCCGGCTGAAACGCCGAGAGAAAGAAGGCCGGATAGACGCCTGCCGCCATGCCGACGATGACCGCAATCGACGCGAGCGCAAGGAGCCCGGGCCAATTGCCCGCATAGTTGAGGGCGAGGCTCTTGGCGACAAACGCATTGAACCACGGAAGGAGGAGATGAACGCCTCCCAGAGCCACCATCAACGCGATAAAGGAAATGAGAATCGACTCGCCGAGAAACTGACGGATGAGGAGCAGCCTGTATGCACCGAGCACTTTCCGTATTCCCACTTCCTTTGCCCGTCGGGATGCATGAGCCGTGGAAAGGTTCATGAAATTGAAGCATGCGATCAGCAACACAAACAGTGCGACGGCAGAATAGACATAGATATAGGTGACATCGCTGTTCGGCTCGACTTCGGAATCCAGATGAGAAGTAAGATGAATGCTGCTCAGTGGCCAGAGATTCAGTTGTGTCCCGGTGGAGGGACGATTTCCATTCGGCGCCGGACCCATGTGCTTATCGATAAACGCGGGAAGTTGGGCCATAAACGCGGCGGGGTCGAATGTCTCGGGTGTGAGGATGTAAGTGGCGAAGTTGTTGCTTCCCCAGTTTCTCTCGAGGTTTTGCGCGCCAACGGCGTTTTCAAACGAGATAAAGGAACAAAGGAAATCGGCCTGAAAATGAGAGTTCTCCGGAATGTCCCTCATAACCCCGGTCACCTTCAGGTCCTCTTGCTGGTTGTATCGGAGGACTTTCCCCACCGCATCCTCGCCGCCAAAGTACTTCTTTGACGTCGATTCCGAAATGATCACTGAATTCGGCTCTGCCAACGCCGTCATCGGATCACCGCTGATCAATTCCCAGGAGAAGATGGAGAACACAGTTGAATCTGCAAAAAAGAACCTGGACTCCTGAAAATGATGATCGCCGTAGCTTACCAACGGCGTGCCCGGCCTGAGAAACCGCGTAACTTCCAGAACGCTGGCCGGGAAATCACTCTTCAAAAGGGGTCCGAACGGTGGAGCTATATGTCCGAGGTGCAAAGAAATCCTTCCGTCCTGGTTCGTCCACTGGCGGGATACCCTGTAGATCCTCTCAGCGTTGGCATGGTAACGATCATAGCTCAGTTCGTCCTGAACATAAAGCATGATAAGAACGCAGCAGGCCATCCCGAGAGTAAGTCCAAAAATATTGATAGTGGAGTATCCCTTGTGCTTGAGGAGGTTACGGAGGGCGATTTTCAGGTAGTTTATGAACATGACAGAACCTTCCTCCGGTTCAATGGGCGGGGAATAGATGAAATCGGCGTATTATTCGGTAGTGTCTCAATTCGATTGTAGTTTTTAACGCAAAGGCGCAGAGGACGCAGAGAAACGCAGAGGAGACTCCGAATTCTGCTTTTCTCTGCGATCCTTTGCGTCCTCTGCGACTCTGCGTTGTAGTCTAAGAGGGAAATTGAGACACTACCTATTATTCTTAGACTCGACTTATACCAAATGGTTGCAGGAGAAGATTGCAGCAGCTGCATGGTGCGGCAAAAGAAATCCCCCGTGGTTTATCCTGACCTTGGGGGATCTTCACATCTTTTGTGCTCACTACTCAGTCATTGAGACACTACCCAAATTCCGTTATGTCAATTCGAGATTCGACGGGTGGAAGTGCTCTGGAATACCGTTCCGCCTTGACTTTCCACTCATGACACATTAAATTCTACATACCTCAAACGCCGCCGATCTCTTCACGCCCGTGAACTGACGGTTCCTGAAAATTCGCTTCCATCATGACATAGAGCATTTCAACCGTTTTCTACGCCTGGGAGGGCCAGCGCGAAGTTTCAGAATCATTGCCAACCATTTCCCAAGGAGGCCCGACGTGAGCAAGTACAAAGTCAACAGCGCTTTTTTCGGTGTGCTCTTTATCCTGAGCACAGCCATGCAGGCACAGACGCACCACTCGAAATCCCCTGATGTCGGGGTCGTTCATTTCCCCATCACGGCTGAAAGGCCTTCGACCCAACAAGACTTCGATCGGGCGATGGCTTTACTTCATTCATTCTGGTATTCGAGTGCGTTGAAGGAGTTCCATGAGATTACCACGCGAGAACCGAACTGCGCCATGGCATACTGGGGGATCGCGATGAGCCACTTCCACATGCTTTGGGAGCCGCCGACCTCGACAGAGATCGATTATGCATGGAAGGCCCTGCGAAACGCAAAGCGTATCGGTGCAAAAACCGAACGCGAGAAGATGTATATCGAG
>DATDRF010000246.1:0-13054 GCA_035291905.1 Bacteroidota bacterium | reverse complement strand
CCGCTCGCGCTCACCATCAGCATGCTCTTTCCTACGGTCTCGTAATCCAAATCGACTCCAATGATCGCATTTGCTCCCAGTCGCCTCGCCTCTATCTGCATTTCCTCCATGGCGATTTCCTTCGCCCTCCGCAATTCTTTTTCATATGCGGCGGAGCGCCCGCCGACGATATCCCGAATACCCGCGAAGAAATCCTTGAAGATATTCGCCCCGAGGATCGCTTCCCCCGTTACCACTCCGATGTATTTCCTGATCTTCCTGTCCTGTAATGTTGCTGTCGTTGTGATGAGCATAAGAAGTCCTTACGATGATTGCTGCATGATGGGTTTGAGCGAAAATTCGATTTCGTCCTGACTTGAGCCCAGGTTCACATTCCTGAAAAGATACCACTCCTCTTCATGTGCGATCGAGTCGTTGATAGAGAGGGTCATCAACGGGCTGAGGCTCTCCACCTCGAGCATCTTGGCATTGGTGAAGATTTCGCAGTTACATCCAAAATCGGGATACTGCATCCCCTGTTTGAAAGGAAACCGCTTCAAGAAAAGCTGCCCGTTGTTTTCATATGTACACCAGCCCGGCGTGTTCAACATTCCGGCCTTTTGCGGAGTCCTCGCATTCCTGTCCTGCCGAAGCTGAATGAATCGGCTCCCCCAGTGCCAGCGAGGGTCGCTCATGTCGGTGTAGCTCCAGAGCACCAGGGGGCGGACGGGGAGGAGAGATTCGGGATGAGGTCGCTGCGGTTCATGCGGCACGACAGCCCTGCCGCCCGGCGTCATAACAGTCACCGCCCAGGCAGCAGCGGTTTGGGGTTTTCCGGATACATTTGTGATTCGGTGAAGGACTCGAATCTTGTTCTTATCGGGGTCAAGCGATATATGGATCTCTTTCTGAAATCCCGTGCTTGTTTCCACAGGCGGAACAACATGGAACCATTCGCCTTCCTGTTTCCATTTGACGACCGCGTTGTCTGGGAAGATCGTTTTCGGATGCTCTTCGGGAGCGATCCAGAGGCGGTGCCCGCCGTAGCTGTGGTAGATCGATTCGCCTTTTTTCCCGACCTGATCCCCATATTCGACAAAATGATTGACGTCGCCGAGAAATCCGCACCGAATGACCCGAGGCCCGACGTCAAGGGTCACGATTACCTCAACGCTGCCGTTTTCGAGCTGCAGACAATGTTCCCAGCCCGCGTACGGTATGGTCTTTGATTTGATCAGAGGAGGCCTTTTAGCTTGTCGTACCCAGTACGGCTCACGGGGAGCTGAGTGCCGTCTTTGAGTACGGCCATCCGATTGTCCTTCGAATACGGTTCGAGCTTTGAAATCCGGTCAATGTTCAGGATGTACGACCGATGGATGCGGACAAAGCGGTTCGGATCGAGCTGTTGCTCAAGGTCCGAGAGGGCCTGGTGCTTCAGATGCTTCTTTCCGGAGACATGAAATGCGATATAGTCATCCTCCGCTTCGACGTAGTCTACGGTGTCGGCTGGCAGCACACGGACCGAAGCCCCCTCTTTGATGAGAATTCTCTCGAGCGGCTGCTGCTGATGACGAACCTCCTTGACGAGATCCTGCACAGGCGAATCAGTACTACCGACGCGGGAAAGAGCGCGTTTAAGGGCCTCTTCAAAGCGCTCACGGGTAAAGGGTTTCAGGAGGTAGTCCACCGCGTGGACATCGAATGCCTTCAGGGCATACTGGTCGTACGCCGTAACAAAGATGACCGCCGGAGTGTGCTCAACGAGTTCGAGGACTTCGAAACCGTTCAGCTTGGGCATTTGAATATCGAGAAAGAGAAGGTCCGGTTTCAGCTCGGAGATTTGCTTCACCGCATCGAAGCCGTTTGCGCTCTCAGCGGTGATTTCGATCTCCGGATGCGAATCGAGGTGTTCGCGAACGACCGTCCGTGCGAGCTCTTCATCGTCGACGATGATCGCTGTGATCTTTGGGGGAATCGCAGACATGTGACTTGGGGGCAAAGTAAGGGAACTTTGCTAAACTTGCATCCTCTGCCGGACATGAGTTGCCGGCAAAGGGTCTTCGGCTGGAAGTTCGATCTCAGCCCGAAAACGGTCTGGTGAGTTGCTCGTCTCAAGCCGCGCTTCCGGGCCGAAAAGGGTCTTCAGCCGGCTGCGGACATTCTCGATTCCAATCCCATGCCCGCGGTATCTTGGCCCGTCGGGATCGCAGGGGTTTTCGACGGAAAGCCGGAGTCGGCTTCCGCTGCGCGCTGCCGCGATGGAAATTTCTCCTCCCTCGACAAGATGAGCAATCCCGTGGCCAACTGCATTCTCAACAAGCGGTTGCAGGAGAAGCGGAGGGACGAGCACGTTCTTTGCCTCTTCGTCAATTCTCACCTGGACCCGGAGTCTCGGTCCGAACCGGACCTTTTCGATTTCAAGAAAACTCGTTGCGAGGTCGACTTCGTCCCGAACGGCGACGAAATCCTTGTTTCCAAAAGAGAGGCTCTTCCGGAGGAAGTCGGCTAGCCGAAGGGTCATAGTTCTGGCGCCCGAGGGGTCAGCGGTTGTCAGGGCGCTGATGGAATTCAGGCTGTTGAAAAGGAAGTGCGGATTGATTTGAGCGCGAAGAGCACGGAGCTCGGCCTCTTGCGCATGAATCTGGAGCTGCATTGCCTGTCGCTCTGCTTCACGCGAGTCCCGAAAAGCGATCAACGAATAATTGACAGCCACCGAAAGGAGGAACGTGCTGATTCCCACGGTGAGGAGAAGAGGCACTTCCGAGGAATACCGCGGTTCAACATTCTGGAAGATGCTGATTTCAGAAACAAGCGATGCCCAGCTCCGTCCGATAGAGACCCAGAGAGAGCTGGTCAGTGCAGAGGAAATGGCATGAACAATGAGGATTCTGACAACGTCGTAACGTTGAAAGGGGAAAGCACGGCAGAGATAGTACGACGCAAGGCACATGAACCCATAGACCAGGGCCATGGGAATTGCCAGCACAAACGCGTCGGCCGGGGATACGCCTGCGGCCGACTGAAGCAGGAGAGCCAGCAGGCCTCCTAAGATCAGCCAGACGACGAGATAGAGCCCGAAGATTCTTTTTTCGGAGAGGATCGGATGCACGGTTTATTGGGGGCTAAAGCCCCTCCAGTGTGTGGCCCTGTTTCCCCGACCTGAAGGTCGGGCCAATCCCATCAACTCACTTGAGTATTGGCGTCGACGCATATGCCGGCGCGTGAAATAATTTGCCGACATTAGTTTCTCACCTCGGCGCCGCCCATGATGCATTGACCTGTCAGGATGAGCTTTTTGGAGGCTCCGCCTTTCGGAGGAACGGATTTATCTTCGACCCCACCCATGATGGGAGTGACCTGGACAACGACCGCCCAATCTTCAGGGACCTTCAGCTCCACACCTCCCCAGAAGGTGAAAATCTCGAGCCGCGCTTCGGTTCCTTCCTTGATTGATGCGCGCCGCAGGTCGATTTCGCATCCTCCCATCACCGCAGTCAGCTCACCGCCGCGGAAATCCTGCGAGTCGCTTGACCGCACGACACCTCCCATCAAAGCCGTTCCCTTGATGTATGAATTCGAATCAGAGAGGGACTTGCCGGCAAGGAAGCCGGTGCTGTCTCCCATAGCCTTCTGACGACTCCAAGCGCCCCTTAAGACGTTGTAGCCCAAGAGAATGATGAACACGGGCCACAGCTGCCAGAAATTGAAATAGATGAGATCAAGCCGATCAAGGATCATCAGGGACCCGACGAGAACGAGTGCCGCGCCAAAAACCTTGGCCGCGGTCGGTCCGGGCTGCACCAGTTTTACCAGGCCGACAATCACGAAGATCGCGGGCCAGAAGCGAAGGTACTCACGGGCTTCGATCAGCTCGAGATTATCGAGCGTGAAGAGCAGTCCAAGGACGATGATGCTCACCCCAAAGATGAATTGAGCGGAAAAACGAAATGAATTATTCATGTGAAGCCTCCTTGCTGCCGGCGAGAGAGTGCCGATAGAGCGATTTTACGACCATACTGACGCCAATGCCAACGAGGAGAATGGGCCAGGAGTCATGGAAGCCGAATCCAAAAACTCTGAAAATGGAAATATAGAGCCATGCGCCGATGAAGATCAGCCAAATGCCTCCGCCCCACTCCCCGGGGGACTCAGCCATGATGATCTTGCCGACTCCCAACGCTACGATAAGAAGCGGCCAGTAACGCGAGATCGGGCCGATATCCAGGAGTTCAAGATTGTTTAAAAGGAGGGCCGTGCCGAAAATCAAAAGAATGCCTCCCCAGACGAGTTGTGAAGTGTATTGGGCACGAGAGGTTGTCATAGAAAGACCCTTTCTTTTTCTGATTCAGCTTACGGAGAAAGGCGGGAAAAGGAATGCGCATTTCGGCGAAATAACGCAGGAAATCGGCGGACGGAGAAGGAAACAGGTTTTTTGGCTCTTTACCGCGGAAGAGCTTCAAGATCGCCGGAAGTGTCGATGTCGACAGCCCCTTTCGGAAAGGAGACCCTTTCCAACTTCTCCTTTTGATTGAGCAGGATTGATTTTGCACCGGAGTCTCCCCTTAGTTTCAGGAGTTCGGGAAAGAGAGATTTCGATATGAGGGCAGGGACACCAACGGTTTGACCATATTCCGATGCGACCGCGGGAGCTTCCGTTGACTGAAAGCGGTCTATGATCTCATTCAGGAGATATCGTCCGGTGTAAGGCTGGTCGCAGAGCATGAGGAGGGCACCGTCGCAATGGCCTGCTGCCTTGACTCCAACTTTGATGGATGAACTGAGTCCTGTTTCCCAATTCTTGTTTTCAACAATCCTGAGATCGAGGCCTTCAAGTTCCTTTCGTATTTTATCGGCCTCCGCTCCGACGACGACGATCACCTCGTTCGCCCGGCACGCGAGGGCTTCGTCGGCAAGCTTCCGAATGAGGCTCGTGGTCCCGATCTTCAGGAGCTGCTTTGGTCGGCCGAAGCGTGACGAGCCCCCTGCAGCAAGAAGGATGACTGATATTGAGCCGGATTTCATTTCATGCGGATTACACTGATTGACGCGGATTTCACAGATTCGCGCAATCTAAGTGATGGGGTATCTTTTCACAGGGTTGGCTGCGTCTAGCAGGCAGATATTTCACAATTCGTGCAATCTAACTGATGGGGTTGCTTTTTCACAGGGCTGGCAGCGCATTTATTGATTCCATGCAAAGGTGAATTGACGCGGATTTCGCGGATTCTAATCTTGGATTGAGTCCATGAATCTGCAGAATCAAGGAGCCGTTGACATCACATTCAGAAGAAGACTCTTGAAGTCCGCCATCACTTGAATGTACGAATCTGTGTAATCCGCGCAAATCCGCGAAATCTGCGTTACCCGAGAATCTGCTCCATTTCATCCATCACACGATTCATCTTCTTCATTGTCAAATTCAGCGGTTCCGCAGTTGTCATGTCGATCCCGGCCGTCTTCAGGAGGTTGATCGGGTAGTCCGAGCCGCCGGATGAAAGAAGCTTCAGGTACGATTCAACGGCATTGTTCTCACCCGAAAGAATCTTTTCCGAAATGGCTGAGGAGGCCGTGAACGATGTTGCATACTGATAGACATAAAAATTGTAATAGAAGTGGGGGATGTAAGCCCACTCGGAGCGGATCTCGTCGTCGACGATACAGATTGCCCGATCGTGACCGTAGTATTTCTTTGTCAGTGAATCATAGAGCTCATCCAGAGCGTCGCTTGTCAACGCTTCGCCGCGTTCGGCCATCTCGTGGATCTTGAGTTCAAACTCCGCGAACTGAGTCTGACGAAACACCGTTCCTTTGATTCCTTCGAGATAGTTTCCCAGAAGAGACAATCGTACTTCGTTATCCTTGATGATTTTCAACATATGGTCGATCAGCAATGCCTCGTTCAGCGTCGACGCAACTTCGGCGACGAAAATGGAGTAACCGGCAGTTGCATAGGGCTGGTGTTTGTTCGAGAAATGGCTGTGCATTGTATGGCCCAGCTCATGGGTCAGCGTGCTCATGTCGTCATACTTTCCGTTGTAGTTCATGAGCATGTAGGGGTGCACGTCGTACGCTGAACCATTGGAATACGCCCCGGAGCGTTTCCCAACGTTGGGAAACATGTCGATCCAACGTTCGCGAAACGACTTTACGCTGACTGTGAGATAATCCTCCCCGAGAGGTTTCAATGATGCCAGAATGTTTTGTTGTGCCTCCTCGACGGAATATCGCAGATCGACGCCGTGAACAAGGGGGGCGTAGAGATCGTAATAGTGAAGTTCATCGACGCCGAGCATTCGCTTTCGCAATCCGAGATACCGGTGGAAGGTCGAGAGGTTCTTGTTCACGTTGTCTATAAGGCTGTGATAGACCTCCTTCGGTATATTGTTCCCATCGAGTGCAGAGGAGAGGCACGAGTCGTACTTGCGGGCCCGCGAGTAGAACATGTTCTTTTTGATTTCGGCGTTCAGCTGCGTGCCGAATGTGCGGCGAAAGTCCCGAATGCGCCCAAAAAACGCCGCAAAGATCTTCTTTCTGTCTTCCCGGTTCGATGTTGTCCGATGAAGCGAGAAGGCCGACTTGTCCATCTTTACCGTTGTGCCGCCGCTGAGCGTCACATCCGGATCGGGGAAATCCGCATTCGAGAATATTCCGTAGATGTTCTGGGGCCCATCGGCCATCAAGCCCGCGTCGGCAATGATCTTCTCTTCTCCTTCGGTGCCGGTGTGAGCCTTTCTGCGAATGAGGTCGAAGAGATAATGCCGATAGATTCTCAAACCTTCGTCTTCCTGGAGGAATGTTTCGATGGAGCGGGGCTCCATTCGGAGAATCTCAGGTTCGATAAACGACGCCGCAGCGCTGAAATCGGAATATACCTGACTCACTTCCTGAACCATGGCGAGAAATCCGGATTCCCGCGTGTCCTGATCGGACTTCATGCTGGCATACGAATGGAGCCTGACAAGGTCCTTGGTAAGGCCCGTGACCGTGTCAAGGGAGGTTCGGAGCTGCTTCGAAGACCTGACCAAAGTCCCCTTGAAGGCGTTTATGGATGGAATTTGGCCGATCAGCCGTGTTTTTTCCTGTTTCCAGGCCTCATCTGAGGCATAGAGGGGGGTTAGGTCCCATTTGTCACGGTCGGGGATTGCGGACCTTTCACGCCTCGGCTCTGCAGAGGATTCAGTTGTTGCAGGAAGATAGTCGAATGGAGAGATCCATTTCATACGAATTCCGTGATTCAGTGGAGAGAAATTTGATCAGGCAAATGTAACTGATGATGTGGTGACAGGCAAGGAAGGCTTCGTTCAAAAACATGACACAGGGAGCACGGAGAATTCACAGAGATCACGGAGACCTCTGTGCCCTCTGTGTCTCTTTGTGCTCTCTGTGTAATTCTTCACACGAGGTTAGTGAAGAGGAGATAGGCGTTCCCGCATAGAACCTCCTCGACGGCCGGAGAAGACGGTTTGGATCTCGGCGATGATCGCGAGGGCGATTTCTTCGGGGCTTTCTGCTCCAACATCAAGGCCAACGGGTCCGAAAACACGGGAGCGCCGCTCTGGTGACATGACAAATTCATCCTCTTCGAGCTTTTGAAAGAGGAGATCGGTGCGCTTCCGGTTACCAAGCAAACCGACGTAGCGGAGCACATCGTTTGAAAGGAAATAGCGCAGGAGGGCAAGGTCGATCTGAAACTGGTGCGTCATAATGACCGCCGCTGTCCGTTCGTCGACCGAAAGTTGTCCCGATAATTCCTCCGGACGACACGCGAACACTGCTCGGGCTTCGGGGAACCGCCCCCGCGTTGCCAGAGCGGGACGGTGATCAACAACGGTAACCTGCCACCCGAGCCGCGAAGCGAACTGCACCACCGGCTTTGCGTTCGATCCGGCCCCTGCAATAATGAGGGCGAGGGGAGGATGAACGATTTCAAAGAAAACTTCAGCAACACCGTCGGTGAATCGGAATTCCTTTGATCCGGAGGTTCCTTTCTTGAACAGGCTCTGGGCCTCTTCGGCAACAGATGCGCTGACGACAGGATGGCGTATTGTTTCTTCGATTCCTTTCGAGGTAAGGAACATCCGCGCCCCGACAGTCACTTTCAGCTCACCCTCGACCCGGATCACCGTTGCGATGGTCCCTGTGGTCCTCTCGTTGTGACATCGCTGAATAAACTGAAGCTGGCGGGAGATTTTGACTGAATCCAAAGGCTCGATGAACACGTGGATAACGCCGTTGCATCCCTGGCCGTATCCCCAAAGGTCGTCGTCTTCACCAGTCATGTCGAACACGGCAAGCTGAGGATTCTCTCCACTCATCAGCTTCTTTGCTTTCTCCACCACCTCTCCTTCAAGGCAGCCGCCGCTGATGGTACCAACCGTCGAACCGTCATTGCGAACAAGAAGCCGTGCTCCCGGCCTCCGGTACGCGGATCCGATGACCTTCACGACAGTCGCGAGGGCCGCACGACCGTCGAGTTTCTGATAAGCGTCCAGTATGTCAATAAGATCTTTCAAAAAGAGACGGGAATCGTTCTTTCTAACGTTTCATAATCGACTCAATGTCGCGGACCTCTTTGGGTATCTTCGCCGAAAGAAGCTTGTAGCCGGTTTCCGTAACCAGAACGTCGTCCTCGATTCGTATCCCAAACCCGCGATATTCAGGCTTCACCGACTCGGCATTGGGTGGGATATAGATCCCCGGTTCAATGGTAATGACCATACCGGGCTTGAGCTCGGCTCCCGAGCCGACATCGTGCACATCGAGGCCGAGAGGATGAGTAACGCCGTGACGGATAAACTCTCCGTAGCCGGCTTCTATAATAATAGACCTGGTGCGCGCGTCAAGTTCCCGGACGGGAAGTCCGGGTTTTATCATTTGAATGACTTCCTTCTGAGCCTTGAGAACAACCTCATAGACCTCTTTTTGCGCTTTGGTGAATTTCCCCGACACGGGAATGGTTCTTGTGATATCCGCGGAATAGCCCTTGTATTCTGCCCCTACATCCATCACCACGAGGTCTCCGCTCTTCGTCTGTCTCTTGTTCAGATCGTAGTGGAGAATCAGAGAATTCTCGCCGGATCCGATAATAGAAGGGAAGCCCTCATAATTGGCTCCGTTGCGAGTCATCTCATACTCAACCTCAGCCTGAAGCTCGTATTCCCACGTGCCCGGCCTGCACATCTTCCATGCCCTTTGCAGTCCGGAGCCGGTCATATCGATCGCCGCCTGAATGAGTGCAACTTCAGGAGCGGATTTGATGGCCCGTACGGCATTGATGAGGCTGCCCACATGTTTCAACTTGATCCCCGGATGCGCCTCTTCGAATTGCTTTCGTGACTCTCTTTCGATGAAAAGCGGTTTCCCGTTCACCCAATCGTTCCTGAATCCGAGATCGGGGGCGGAAAAGTACAGTGTGGTCAGACCGGCGATCGACGCATCAAAGACCTCTTTGAACCTGTCGCTGGAAATGACAATCTCACGTGATGCCTGTGCAGGATTGGAAAGCAGTTCGTGAGATGACGGGACAAAGAGGAGAATTGAGCGTGGAGAGCCGTCCACTGCGACGCCGCGCGGGACGATCAGCAAGTAGCAGGCAGGCTCGTTGAGCCCGGTGAGATAAAGGAAGTTGCTCTCCTGCCTGTATTGATAGTTCACATCATTGGACCGCAAACGCGGCTCAATTGCCTTCATGACCAGAGCAGAAGCGGAATCGAGCACAGCGGCCACTCGTTCCCGCCGATCCCTGTATTCCTGCTCTCCGATTTCTCCGACCTGGTTGACGCCTTTCTGGGCAGGGAGGGAGGCAGGAAGGAGGAAGAGAACCAAGGCAATCCAGAGCATTCCCTTCCCCCAATGGCGTAATAATATTGATCCGAAGACACTCATGGCTATTCCTGAACGAGCGTTGTCGTTGCTTTCTGAGAGGATGAGATCGGAATTGTCATCTGCTGTTGACCGGTTGCAGCCATGGTGGTCTCCGTGTCAGTCTGCGAATCGACGAGGATCGGGATTCCTTTGTCGGGGTCAAAATAAAGAGTCCCAGAAACCTTTCCTCCTCCCTCCACAAAGAGCTCCATCCCCTGCATCTTCATGTTCCCGTTCGTGGAAATCTTTGCGGTGAAGTTTATCCTTACACAATTGTGTCCCAGCTTGTTCTCTTTTCCGGCATGTGAGAATTCAAACTGAGTCGAAGTGAAGATTTTTCCACCCATCTGATCAACAGTATCATTCTTCGTCAAATTCCACTTGTCTCCCTGTTTCACCGGTTTTACGGGAAGAACAAGGAGCGAGAGGAGTTCTCGTTGTGCGCCCCGCATCTGGCCTCCGAATGTCACGCTGTCGACCACCTGGCGATCCAGGATGTCGCCCGACTTTGACACGGTGATCTTCATCCGCTTCCCGATCAGATCCGTGAGGACCATGGTGGTGTCGCGCATCGGATTCTTTGAATGTGTAACTGCTGAGTCGGCGGAAACCAGCAGGACTGCCGATCCGTTCTTTACCTCGTCGACGAGGGCGCGAAGCAAGAAGCGGTTCCCCTGCGACATCTTCATCTCCTGTCCCCCCATTTCCTGCGTCATGTTGCTCGACGTTACCGTCGAAAAGAGATAGGTCTTTCCCTTTGCAAACTTGTATTCGAGGGCGTCCTGTGCCAATGATTGGACGGTGATGAATGCCAAGGCAATGAGAATTGCCGGGAGGAACTTGCTGGTCTTCATGGGGTCTCCTATTAATGGAGCAGCGGTTAGGGAATTAGTTTGTATTTACTCTCTTCGTTGGCAACGCGCCAGGCGGTTCGGAAGGTGAGCGTTGCGACCCTGGCGATCTTCGGAATATTCAGAAGATCCGCGTGGTCTGTCACTTTGTGGTAATCCGTGTGAAATCCCGAGAAGAAGAACAGGAACGGGACATTCTTCCTTTGAAAACTCATATGGTCGCTCCCGCCTGAGCTGAGGTTTTCGATAACGAGGTTGAATCCGACCTTGGCATTTTCCTCTTGGGCTATCCGTGCCAGATCCGGGCTCTTCCCTCCGCCTATGACTGAAAGGGAATCAAAGCTGTTTCGTCCCACCATGTCAAGGTTCACCATTGCAACCGTGTTCTCGAGCGGGAGAAGGGGGTTTTCAACGTATGCCCGGGATCCCAGAAGGCCGCGTTCTTCCGCGGCAAAAGCCATCAGGAGAACGCTGCGCCTTGGCTTCACGGGAGAGTGGCCAAACGCCGCGGCAACGGCAAGCAGAGCAGTCGTTCCCGAGGCATTGTCATCGGCCCCGTTGAAAATCAGGTCTTCCCCCGGCTGACCGGCTCTTTGCACACCCACATGGTCGTAGTGTGCGCCGATGACAACGATCTCTTTCTTCAGTTTCGGATCACTCCCTTCAAGGAAACCGACGACGTTTTGCGCCGACATGTCCTTGACAGACGTTGAAGTTTGAACTGCTGCTGTCGTTCCCGGGATTTCGAACGATTTTGGCTTCACGGCGGAATCGATTTCCCTTTGCAGGCCTTTCAGGGATTCGACGCTGCCGAAGAGCTGCGAGATGACCTCCTCACCCACATGGACAACTGGTATTTTCTTCTCTTCATCCGTTCCGAGGGTGATGGGGAGGGCGTCTTTTGGAAGGAACTTGGAGAGAGATGGCCAGGGGAAACCGCGGGGAGTGAGAGACGTATGGTTCAGCGGATCGGTTGCCACCATAAGTGCTGCCGCACCGTGCTCCCGGGCAATCTGAGCTTTGTCCGCAACGTTCGAATACTTTGTCGCTTTGGAACCCTCAAAAACAGAAGCCGTATCCTCCTCACCCGGCTCGTGACGCAATACGAAGACGACCTTGCCCTTCACGTCGATAACGCTGTAGTCGTCGTAGCTGAATTCGGGCGCCGTGATTCCGTACCCTGCAAAAACAACATTCCCGGACGCGGTGCGATTAGCGGTCATATCAAACGGGGTGAATTCCGACTTGATTTCGTACGACCGCTCAGTCCCATCCTTCTTAATAGATAAGGAGTTCTTTTCTCCCAGGCTGACAATGTTGAGCGGGACTCGATTGAAGTAGCTCCCCTGCACGGGTTGAAAACCGTTTGATTGGAAAACCCCCGATATATAGCCGGCGGCGACTTCCAGGCCGGGGCTCGGCGAGCTTCGTCCCTGGAGGGAATCCGAAGCCAAAAAGAAGGCATGGCCCCTGACGAGCTCGGGCGAAATGGCATCAACACCGCCTGCGGGTGCCACAGTCGGGTTTGTCGGTGCGCAGGAGAAGAGTAGAATGAAGAGAAGAGGAACGACGAGATATCTCATGGTGAGGGGCCCTGGGAGAACCGGAGGGTTCGGAAAGAAATTTCCGAACCCTCAGTGTGTGATTGAGAGTTACTTCGTTGCGAGATCCGCCGGACGAATCGGGAGTCTGCGGATTCTCTTGCCTGTTGCGGCAAAGATAGCGTTGCATACCGCGGGAGCAGCGGGAGGCAGGCCGGGCTCGCCGATGCCGCCGACCGGGTCGGGGCTCGGCACGGTGTAGACTTCAAACTTCGGCATTTCGTCGATCTGAGGAAGGCGATAATCATCGAAGTTCCCTTGTTGCACGCGTCCGCGGTCGATCGTGATTTCGTCCTTGAGCGCGGCGCTCAGCCCGTAGATGATTCCGCCTTCCACCTGAGCTTCGAGTGTGTCTGGATTGACGACAGGGCCGCAGTCGATTGCTGCAACAATGCGAAGAAGTCTCACATTGCCGTCCTTGTCGACGGAGACTTCGGCAACATGAGCCGCAGCGCTTCCGAAGCTCTCAACGCATGCGATCCCGCGCCCTACACCTTTGGGCAGTTTCTTGCCCCACCCGGCCTTCTCTGCCGCGTATTCGAGCGCTCTCTTCAATCGGGGCGAATTGGCCAGCAGCTTCCGCCGGAACTCGAACGGATCTGCTTTGGCGGCATACGCGAGCTCATCGATGAAGCTCTCCATGACCCAGCCGTTCTGAGACGGGCCCACCGATCTCCATGCCCCAAGCGGAACACCGACGTCGATCAAATGTGCATCGACCAGGTAGTTGGGAAACGCATAAGACGGCTTGGTGCCGCC
>DATDRF010000245.1:0-44844 GCA_035291905.1 Bacteroidota bacterium | reverse complement strand
CGGCTTGTACACGGCCGGCTGATAGATACGGCTGAATCCGCCGATGTATTGGCCGTCGAGATGATCGACAGCGAAGTCCGTAAACAGATAGTCTGCCATCATCTGTCCGCGCAGTTTCATCTCCGGATCCTGCGCAAATTGCGAAAGGAGAATCATGGGAATGGAGAATTCCGGGAAATAATCCGGTGAATCGAACTCTCCCTGGCCGATGGTGGTCGTTATGCGCATCCAGTTGATGAGGTACGCTTTGGCCTCGTCGCGGTTTTCCGTGGAGCTCTTTCCGTTATACCATTCGGACCCCTCCAATCCCGGCCATTGCTCCGCGGCAAGGAAAAGGGAGCCATAGTACATGCACCAATGGTTTTCGGTGTCTCCCCGGTACGGGGCGTAAGTTTTCCAGGCATTTCTTACTGCTGCCCTGCTCGCCGGAGACATATTATCTTTGGCATGAAGATACATCCCCATGACCGGGAACATCCAAAACATGTCTCCGCGCGGCTCTTTGAGCAACACTGTAAGCATGCTGTCAGCCCGTTTGATATTGGTTTTCCGGAGATACTGAACTGCTGCCTGATAATATCCCGCCGCTGAAGATGTCTCATACGGCGCAGCTATGAATGCCGATCGTTTCTCGAACTCCTTTAGATAGGTAGCCCGATCCTGAATTTGAGCCGACAGTGTCAGGGGGATAAATACTAGCAGCCATATTTGTCGTTTCATGATTCTCATTTCTTTAGTTCTCCTGAGTGGCAACTCGCCACACTTGTGATCCCTTCAATCCCACGTTGCGCCACGTAATGCCGCCGTCATCCGACCGGTACACACCGTCGCCGATTGTTGCAGCATACACTCTTCCGCTTTTCGTCGGATCAACGACAATCGAATGAATATGATCGACGAGCAATCCCTGGAACGAGCGTTTCCAGCTCCTCCCTCCGTCCGTCGACCTGTAGATGCCGGTCGCAAATCCCCCGGCGTAGACCAGATCCGGATTCGACGGGTCGAAAGCGATCGTGTAGAACGTCGCGTGATCAACCCCGGCCTCCACTTTCACCCAGGTCTTTCCTGCATTGTCCGACCGATAGATCCCGTTGTCTTCGGTTGCAGCAAAAATGATGTTCGCTTTGGTCAGATGCTGTCTCATATTGCGGATCCTCTTCACAGAGAGACTCGTCTCCTTCCAGATGTTCCCACCGTCCGTGCTTTCGATGACCCCGTCTTCTGTCGAGGAATAGAGATGAGAAGAATTCGAGTGGTCGACCCGTACCGAAGAGACAAATCCGCGATAAACATGCTTCCAGGTCGTACCTTCATCCGTTGATCGATAGATCCCATAAGCACTCGAAATGAAGATATTCGATCCGTTGCGGGGATCCACGGTCACTCCCAGTACCTCGGTGATCTCCCATCCGGTCATGATCTTCCAGGATTCCCCGCCGTTGGTTGTCTTGTGCAGTCCGTTGCCCGAGGCGATATAGATCTTCTTCCCTGATGA
Source organism: Bacteroidota bacterium (assembly GCA_035291905.1). Lineage (GTDB taxonomy): Bacteria > Bacteroidota > Ignavibacteria > UBA10030 > UBA10030 > JACPLA01. The sequence continues at coordinate 43,349 of DATDRF010000245.1, read as the reverse complement.
AGGGCCGAAGGCGACACCGTTGGCTCGGATATTCGTAGCCCCCGTATGGTGCCACACTGTGTCTTCACTCGGCTTCTGGTAGAAAAGGCCCGTTTGCGGGTTCGGTGCCCCGACAATAAAGAGCTTTGTCGAGATCACCGTTGCGTAGACGGTTGGCTCCTGAGCGACAGCCAAAGAGAGGCAGCACAGTAATAGGACTATTGACAGAGTTTTGGTCATTGTGGTTCCCGGATTTCTATTTTGTTAAAGTCGAGAATGCGCGAACGATTTCCGTGACGAAGAGTAATGACGCCGCTGTTTCGTTCGCTCTGGAGAAAAGGGCCGCCGAAGAATTTGTAGCTCTTAAAATCGACGGCCTTTCCATTGAGGAGACGTGCGCCGCCGAAAGTGAATCCGAGCCGATCTCCGTGTCGGTTACGATAGCGAACGGTCATACGGTTGAAGTCTTTGACATCGACGCTGGTTTTCTTCACTTGCGATTTGAACTCATCAAAGGATTGATCTTCGGCTGCTGAGCCAACCTCAACAATGACGCCGTTTTTCAATTCGCTGCTTCGCCATCGCCAATTCACTTCTTCCTCGATCCATTCTCCCGGCTTCAAAGGGAACATCGCAACGTAAGTGTTGCCGGCCCTGCAGAAAAGCCATCCAGAGGGATCAATGACACGCTCGTCAAGGTTCTTGGGGAAGAAGCCATCGATATGCGGCTGCATTACCCCCTTTTCGATATTGTAGAGGACAATGAGGGTGTTCTTGTGCTGAAACGTCTGCTCATACGGAGAGCTGGAATTCAACTTGTTGGGATTCGTGTAAACTTTGTGATATCGGTCGACTTCGTCGGAGAGAAACTTCTGCTCTTCGGGAAAGAACATCGCGAGCTCTTTGCCGGAATAATACGGATGGAGCGTAAAGATGGTGTTGAACGGTTTATCCGATGCATACGTGACATCCCAAGTGTGCTGCTGGATCGGCTGAAGAATTCCGCCATGAAGCGATCCGAGGACATAGTCTCCGGTGACGTAGGTGTATTTGTACGCGGGTGGGTTCTTTTCCTTCCCGAATCGGATAATATTGCGGACCCGTTTCGTTTCCGTGTGGACATACGGCGTGCTGCGATCGGTCGCGATATTGTAGATGATTTCAGGAAGTCTGTAGGAACTCAGAGCACCGAACACCGGCTCCCAGCCCCCCTGATTCCGCGGACGATAGCGGGCCTCGTTCCACTGCTCGAGATTTGGCTCGCCAAAATAGGTCCACGCCCACATCGTGCTGGGAGCGGCAAGCGGATTTTTGATGTCTTCCGGGTAGTCGCGGCTATGTCCGCCGCCGTAGTTACCTTTGAGATGTTCGGCAGCGAAGTCCGCAAAGAGCAGGTCCAGCATCATTTGCGCCCGTTTCTTCATCACCGGATCTTTTGCAAATTCATAAAGGACCGTCATGGGGGTAAGGAAGACCGTGATGTACGTCGGTGAATCAAATTCGCCCTGTCCGATCGTCGCACTTGTCGTCATCCAAAGACGCAGCCATTCTTCCGCCTCTTTGAAATTCTCCTCGGAGGATTTTCCGTTAAACCAGGTTTCAGGATCTTCACCCGGCCATGTCTGGGCAGCAAGATACAATCCCGTATAGTACGTGACCCAGTGGTTCTCCGTATCTCCCCGATACATGGTTCTGTCCCGATATGCCTGCCGAATCTTCCTATGCAAAGAATCGGGGAGCACGTCGCGTGTGTAGAGATACGTTGCGATAATGGTGTAGGAGTAGAACATCCCACCCATGGCGCGGTCGTTCGTCAATGAGTCCAGCAGTACAAATGCCGACGGAAGATCTCGTCCGGTATGTACTTTCGCCGCCACAATGTAGGGGCTTTTCTCGTTCTCTCCCGCGGCCACTTCAATAAGTCTCGCCGTCCTTTGTTCAAAGATCTGCCGGGCCGATTGTCCATGGCCACAAATCGGGAGAACGATCATGCACGCCATAATGGAGAAGGTCTTCATCGGACTGAGAGCCCCCATACCTGTCCCTCTTCCTGACTGTTGAATTCCCAATTCAATCCCCCGTCAACGCTTCGATAGAGACCGCCATTGAGCGTTCCGGCAAAAACGATGTTCGGATTCGACGGCAGAACGCACAACGAATGGACAACGAGATTTCTCATGCCCTGAATCCTCTGCTCCCAGTGTTCTCCCTTGTCGTTTGTGAAGTACACTCCCCCGTCGTGCGTCCCGATGTAAACTCGTGACGATTGCTTCGGATCAAAAGCGATGGCATAGACAGTCTGATGCCGCAGGCCCCGGCTCTCTTGCTTCCATCTCTTCCCACCATCATCCGACCGAAACACTCCATCCTCTTCTGTGCCGGCCATCAGGATTCGGGGATCAAGGGGGTCCTGCGCCATCGTTCGAACCCCTTTCCCTTTCAATCCGGACAATTTCCATACCCTTCCCCCGTCGTTGCTTGCGTAAAGTCCCTCCTCGGTTGCGGCAAGTACGTGCGAACTGTTCGATCGATCCACCAGCACATCAGCGGTGAAAGGAAGCGCAAGGCCGATGTTCGACTGCTCCCAACTCTCGCCGTTATTGGTCGTCTTGAAAATGCCGTATGCGGTTGCCGCATAAACTGTAGAAGGACTCTTCGGATCGGCGCTGACCTTCAGTGCTTCCGTGATTTGCCAGCCTGTTGTAATGCGCCAGCGTGTTCCGCCGTCGGTTGAGCGCATCACTCCGTTGCCGCACGCAAGCCAGACTGTCCCATCGGAGGCCGCCTCGCCGTAGAACGTGCGGACGTACTCCCGCCAGCCGCGATGATGCCATGTAGCACCAGCGTCAGTGCTTACAAAGAGCCCAACGAGCGGGTTGTCGCTGACGTTGAGCCGATGCTTCCGCGAACTCAGCACAGACATGTAAATCGTCTCCTGTGCAATAGTCGCATCGCACAACAGAAACGGTATCACTACCGCCAAGAAAAGTCTAGATCGCAACATCAATTCCCTTTCTTAATTCCTCGCCCGAATACGTCCCTCTCGTGGCCTCATTGATGACAACGGTATAGCGCTTGTTCTCAATTCGGTCGAACTTCAAGTGCAAGCTCCGCGGAGTCGAGAGGTTATCAAGCAGCGTGACGCGAATTGCGTCTCCGTTCACGCGGACCACGGGAATCCGACAGCCGTCGATTCCGACACCCCATTGTTCGCCGACGTTCACGTAGGCATCGCCGTACTGCTTCCTCAGCAGATGGATGGAAACGACGGAGCTTCCCGTCCCCCAGTGGAGGCCGGTCACTCCCGCCAACTGATCGTAGGAGGCGTGGGCGTAGTTTTCTGCTGTTCGCGGAGATTCGGCAGATTCAAAAAGTGAAAACATGGCACGAAGCGCTGCGACTCCCCGCTCGAGGTATTCCTTTTTGTCCGTCAACTCATAATACTTCGCAAGCGTGACCGCAAAATATCCCTGACGGGAGTCGCTCCATTCACCGTCGGTATTTTGCACTCCAAATCCTCCAAGAAGCTCGCACGAAAGCCATTGAGGACTCCAGACCTGCTGATAGAGACACAGGTAGTCCATGATTTCGATCCCGCGTTCCTTGTATTCCGTCTTCCCCGTTAGCTGATAGAGACTCAGACAGGCCTCGGCGGCTTGATGCATGGAAAGAGTATTCTGAGGATGTTGCTGCGTGTAATGGTCATAGAATCCCAGCGGTTTTCTGGAACAGGAAAAAAATGTCTCGTAGTCGAACCATTTGTTCTCCGGCACAACCTCGCGAAAGACAAACTGCATCGCTTTCTCCGCAGCAACGAGATATCGACGCTCGTTGGAGCGGCGGTAGAATTCGGCGAGAAAGAATGCTGCACCCGCCGTCTCGGCGTTCTCATCCCGAAATGCTTCGGCGGGCTTGAGGGTTTCAGCATCGTACCACGAAGGGATCACCCCGGAAGATTTTTGCTGACGAAGCAGAAAATCGGCAAAGGACCTGACGTAAGTCATTATTTCATTCTTGCGCTCCGGGAGAAGCTGACTCCATTCCAAAAGCCAGTAGTTAGTCCATGCATTATGAAACATTGCATAGGATTTTCCCTCATTGATGCCTCCCCATGCATGGTCTGCAACCCAATGCCCCCCGGTGCTGTCGTGATAAAAGATCGAAGGGGCAATTCCCTCACGCTGCGGGGCGAGAAGGGCCAGATTCAGGTTCCCTTCGGCGAGCCGTCTCAAGGCAGTGTCATCCGTTTCCTGTGCGTAGAGGTGCATTCCGTACGCAGTTCTGAGCGAATTGAACCATACGTTGAACCAATTATCCTTGTCGGCCGCCTTGTGGAGCTTGTTGCTCCATGCAAGCCGCATTTGAGATAAGAGGGTAACCTGTTTCCCCTGATACACGACCTCGCTGGCAATTTGCGGCACGTATTGAAGCCAGGCTTTCCTGATGTACGAAGAAAAAGGCTCGCTCTGGGGCCCCTCCGCTTGAAGGAGGTTCGGATGTCCATTGCGTCCCCAGTGGAACCGAACGACATCCTGATATCCGCATTTTGGTTTCGACGTTGCAGAGACAAAAACGAAATAGCCGAATCCTGCTTTTCCTGCGGGAATCCGGGCAGCCAGGCTGTCGTGGTACGAGTAATACACATGTCCCTTTTTCTGCCAATTCATGAGCCCAAACTTGATCGTGGGAAAGTCCGGTGCGTCCACCCGAACATCCGCGGCTGCCTTGATGGGCCTTTTCTTTCCGTCAATAGTTGCCAAATCGGGAACAACGGCTCCAAACCGAGCTCCCACCTGCATCATGAAGGCAGGAGAGCGAAACGTGTGATCACCGATGATCTCGTCTGCTTCCGGCCGCAATTGCGGCGTGAAAACGAAGTCGGGTTTCTTCCCGGCTATGAACGAATGTGTCGACAGAACATACTGAAGAAGCGTCGACTCGGAAGTTTCGTACACAACATCGACATGAGCTATCGATTTGTTCTTCTCAAGCCGGATTTCCTTGGTGATCGTTTCCCGTCCGGTCTCGCCCTTGATCACCAGAATCGTGTCCTCACCTCGCACAGCGACGGCCGCTTCTTGAAACTCCATCGTGACAATCGCGCCGTTTCGTTTCAGTTCGCTCCCACCCGCGAGAATCGCCATCCACCCTTGTGCGTCTTTTGCGAAATACCGCTCGCTGTAGCTGTCGCCTCTTTTTTCGGCAATGACCTTGATCTTCCCATTCTGGATTTCCGGTCCGGCTGTTTGCGCACCAGCCGGAACCGCCAGGGTCAAAAGTAATATGAGAATTGATCGATAGCGCATCACTTTGAGATCCTCACCCGCTTGAGGATCTTCTGCATGTTGAGGCCGAACATCTTCTTTTTCTCTTCGGGAGTGCAGTGCGAATAGGCCATCCAGCCGAACTGTGGAATCGGGTCCCGCATCGGCTGATCGGTTCCAAAGAGAACGCGATCCGCCCCAACGTGCTTGACCATGAATTCAATGACCCGGTATGTTACCGACGTCAGGGTGATCTCGAGAAACACGTTCGGATGCTTCACAGCAACTTCAATTGCCTTTCGCGCGTCGGCGAAGGATGCACCTGAATGAGCAAGGATAAACGAAATGTTCGGATACTTTCCCGCCAGGGCGCTTGCCTCTTTGACAACATCTGGTGACGGATGAATGAGTGCGTAACCCCGGATGCGATTCCCGTATTGAAACCAGGGGGCCCATGCCTTGTCGTTGTATGGAATAAACGTTCTCGGATGATAAGGCTTCAGGCCACCCATCTTGTGTTTTTCGTACCACAGCTTGAACTCCTTGTTCCAGTTCTTCACATACTGCGGCTGGAGAGCAGCATAGCCGTGGTAAAACCCCGGGAACCGTTTCATGGCATCAACGACGACCAGATTACCTTCTTCGTAGTCGGTCCACACGGCAAGAAATCCGCTGATGCACATGGCATCGATTCCCATCAGCTTCGCACGATCATGCATGCTTTTGGCGTCCCCGTAGGGCTGATGCAGAAATCCGATCCCTTCTGCACCGTCGTGGGATATATGTGCATGGGAATCGATGACGAGCAAATCCTTCAGCGGTTTCCCTTGACGAGCCAGCTGTAGTATTGAATCCTTGATCGCTTTTTTCTGGTACGGCTTTGGCTCCTGAATCCCCGTTAACCTCATGATATTGCCTGCAGCGACCTTTGCTTTCTCCTCTTCACCCAGCGTGCAATAGTCGACGAACGCTTTTGCAGCCCCGGGCGATTTCTCCAAAGCCCCGGTTCCAAAGACCACCCGATCCGCACCGTACCACTCTGAAAACACCTCCATGGCGCGGTTTCCCTGATGATTGGAGAGTTCCAGATGAAGATGTTTGTGCTTTCTCATCAGAGCATTGACATAACGAGTCGACTCCCAGCGGGATGCCAACAGAACGACATTTAAGCGGGAAAAGCGGGCGAGCATCGCATCAAGGTCGGAAAGAAGAACCTGGTTCGACGGCTCCAACAGGTCGGGATTGTAACAATGTCCCCCTTCGACCATCAGAAGGATGTTATTTCGTTCGAGTTCAGTCAAAAGATCACCGCAAAAATCAATGCTGAACGGATATCGATGCACGCGGGGATACATTTTGGCTACACGAATTCCGTGATCGGCCATCTCTTTCACTGCATCCTTCGGATTCGGGAATTCCCGCGTATGGTGGGGCATGACGGTCCAGACGCCATACAATCTCGGGCTCTTCTTCAGCTCACGCAGAAGCATCCGATTTCCGTAGATCGGGTCGTATTCTTTCGCCGTTGAATGCGAGATCAGAGCGCCCTGTATGCCGCACCACTCCATTTCTTCCAACAGGACTTCCGTTTCGTACGCCGTTTCCACATCCTTTGGCCCTTTCTTTCCGACCATGGCGTAGCAATCGATGTACGTTCTTTCGTCTGTCATACGCGTGAATGTTGTCCTTTCAATGAATATGGTAATGCCTTACCAGTATGATGGCCTGAGTGAGCGTCGTTCTTTCGGTTCGGCATCCAGTGCGCGCTTGAGCGCTTTCTTCGCCTTTTCGATGGTAAGATCGATATCTTCCTCACGGTGAGAATAAGAGATAAACCAGCGGAGAATGACGAAAACTCCTTCACGAAACAGCTCACGGAACCAAATGTATTCAAGGCGGTTGTTGTAACCTGCGTCAGGGGTGTTGAACTTCAGGAATGACGAAACGGGCAACCCGGCTGCGTACGCCTCAATGCCGGCATCCTTCGCAATGACGTTGAATCCGTCCATCAATCTTTTCCCCATCTTCCGAAGATGTTCGTGCACCGGCTCCCGCCGCATGATGTTCAGCGTCGCAATTGCAGCGGCTATGGAGAGGGTCTCCCCGGCGTACGTTGTCGTCATTTTGAAATGATTCAGCTCCGACAGGAATTCCTTCTTTCCCACGTACGTCGATATCGGATACCCGTTTGCCATCGCTTTTGCATAGGAGGCAAGATCGGCATCGACCCCAAAAAATTCCTGGGCGCCTCCCAGTGCAAGTCGAAATCCGGTCCACACCTCATCCAGTATGAGGATGATCCCATATTCACGCGTCAATGAGCGGAGATGCTTGATGTAGGACCCGCTAATGTCCTCGTTCATGTCGTACGGAATGGAAATGACGCAGGCGATCCGCTCATGGTACTGGCGGATCAGCTTCTCAGCGGTTTCGGAATCACCCCAGGGAATCACCTTGACATAGTCCCGAAGCATTGCCGGTACGCCGTTGCGGGGGCTCTCCTCTACCGCGAACCAATCCGGATAACCATGATAACCGCTCGTGAGGATCATATCGCGCTTGGTGTGGGCTCGTGCAATCCGAACATTGGAAAGGTTCGCGTCTTCCCCCGTCTTCATGAATCGCACCATTTCAGCGTTCGGGACAACTTCATGAAGAATTTGCGCCAGTTCGAGTTCCAAAGGGCTTGCCATGCTGAAGAGGACCCCTTTTTCCATCTGAGCCTTTACGGCGCGGTCGACTTCGTCATAACAATATCCGAGCGTGATGGGGCCAAGGGCGAGCCGGAAGTCGATGTATTCCTTCCCCTCCATATCCCATATCCGGCACCCCTTTCCGCGCACGATGAACTTCGGCATCGTCTCGTCGAAATCGGCATACGGCCTTTTCGCGTTTGTCTGCGTCCCCCAGGGAATGAGCTTCAGTGCCTCCCGAAAATGCGCGTCGGATTGTTTCATTCGGTGGTACCTTTTGGCTTTCGACTCAGCGTGAAAGTTTTACGACGGGAATTGCTGTATCCGTGGAAAGAGAGAGTGTCAGTGTTTTCTCTCCCGGAATTGCGATGGTCCATGTAGATCCGCTCCTGGTCAGAGCGGGCTTGGGACCCGTTGTCTTTGCGTTTCGCGCGGCGCAAACGGTGAGGATCTCGTGTTCCGTCGCCGACGACGACTCGACCTCAACGTAGGGATGAATTCCCATCTCAGCCGGAACGTCAATTTGCCCCGTACGAACAGCGATTGCTCCCATGGCCTGCACAAACCCGCTCAATCCCGCATTCGGTCGGTCGATGGTAAAATCCGATTGTCCTGCCGCGGCAATTCCTTTTCCGTCTTCATTATATACCTGAAATCGCGCCTGAACAGGCAACGCACCCTGCAACTTCACGCGATCGAGAAATACAAGGATGTCGGGTTTCACAAACACAAGTGTTCGATGTACCTGCCGGACATCAGGCTCAACAAGCTTGTATGCTTCGGTCGCATCGCTTGTCACAACCATGTGACTCGCATCGGCCCTGTAGTCGATAATGGAAGCCTGTGCCCATGAAGAGTTTGTCCCTTCCTTTCCATCATGATACTGATGTCCTTTGCCATCGATCAGGACCGCGGTGTGCGACTCGGTGAGCCTCAGCCGCCAGTGGGCCATGGTGTAGGAATACGCGGCCTTGAACGGATCATGGAGGAGGCGTTCGCCGTACGCTTTGAAGACTACGCTGTTCCGGTCAGCATGCTCATGGTTCGCCGGAAGCCCGCTCCTCATTGCCACGACCGAACTTTGCAGGTCCCATCCTGTACGGGAGACGACCCAGTCGTTCGCAAAACGAACATCACAGAGCTTCGGTCCGGGCTTCACGGGGGCAACAGAAGGATCGAACCAGATGATCCCGTAGTGATTTCTCACTTCCCCCACTTCTGTCGCGACGTATTGGGCAATTCCGTCGCGGGTTTTTCTTGCAACCCACGCTGCCACCGATGTATCTCCCACCACACTCGCATCGCCAAAGTTCACGCAATCGCCCGGCTTTCCGACCGTCGGCATCGACATCTGGAGGGCATGGCGGACGGTGCCGGGAAAATTGATCAGTGAACGTTCGTCGATCCCGCGCTTTCGGTACAACACTTCGAGAAAGAGCGCCAGATGAAGAGCGGTGTAACCCCAATAGCTGATACCTTCTTCGTAGCTTCCGTCAGGGCCGAACATCGGGGCGAAGGCCTTCGCACTCTGGAGCGCCAAGTCAGTCCACCGGTCTGCTTGAGGATGTTTGTCCTTGAGGAGACATCCGGCGATTCCAAGGCCGGCAATCGGGATCACTTTCAGATTGGTGGAGTTGAGAATAATAGGCCATCGTCGCAGGTCATACCGGTAGGGATAATCGTCTTCGGGGTCAAAACCCCATCCCCGAACGCGATCGGGATGCTTCATTCCCCAGAGTGTCCGGTAACAAGCGGGGGCCCCCTTCTCACCGATCTGTCGTATGATTTCAGATTTTGTCTCCTCGGGAAGAACGTCTTCCAGCCACTCCAGCGCAAACGCCATGGCGATCGTTGTCTCCGGTGCACGCTGCAATCCGATGGTATCTTTTTCGGCCTCGAGAAAATAGTCCCATTTCTTGTACTCGAGGATTCGGGCAATGGCGAGTCGTGCCACCTCGAGTTGTTTCGCATCGCCATTGAGAAGATGGACAAACGACGTGCGTTCAAGAATGACTCTGGCTTTCAGGAAATCAGCCACATGATTATTCAGGCGAAGTTCCTCTTTCAGGAACTTACTATCGGCATCCAGGTCCGCTTCGGAGAGGGATTTCCAGAATGGCGCAAATCGGGGATGTTTGATGGTTCTGCGAAGCCTTGGAAGATCGGATTTGTCGAACAGAAGTCTCTTGCTTTTTTCAGCCCACTCAGGAGAGAGGGGGTCCAAACGGCCCAACGACAATCCTGCAGCGGCCATTGTCGAGGTCTGAAGAAATTCCCTGCGCGAAGGTGACATACTATGCTCCCTTGAGGATGTCGTCGATATTGACAATTGCGTTTGAATTCAGCGAATGCACCATCCCTTCAATGACTGCGAGTGCCTGCAGCCCTTCCTCGCCTCCCGTTTCCGGTTTGACGCCGTCTGCAATACATGAACCGAATTCTCTCATTTCTTCTTCAAAACTCGCATACCCTTCCGAGCGGAAGTCCTCCTCCAATTCCGTCTGCAACACCCCGTTCCGCAAGAGCTGAAGCTGCAATGAGCTATTCTGACAATCCAGGATTCCATCCGTACCATAGATCCTTATATAATAGACATCGGGTGTGGAGTAGTAGCAGGAAAGCGTTGCAGGAATCCCCGATTCAAGCTCGAGGATGGAAGTCGTCGCATCATGAGCGCCCCCTTTCATGGCGATATTCTTCGCTATGCATCCGACCCGCACGGTTCTCGTTTCAAAGAGGTAGTGTACCGTATCGATGAAGTGGATTCCCAGCTGCGTCATTGGAAGAAGAGCCGTGATTTTGGGGTCGGCCTTCCATGCGGGGAGGTCGGCAAACAACCCTGCGGGCCTCGAAACATTCATTTCGATGGCGACGATGGTGCCAAGCCGGTTTTCATCGAGAATCTTCTTGGCGCGCCGAAAAACCAGCCGGCGGCGCGTATTATGCCCCACCATCATGACGAGTCCGGCCTCTTCCATATCCCTGATCATGCGCTTTGCCTCACGAACCGTCGGAGCAAGGGGCTTTTCCACGAACACATGCTTCCCTTGCTTCACCGCCTGCTTCACTTGCGCAGCATGGAGATGATTCGGCGTCACGAGAGCAACCGCATCGACCTCCGGAACACTGACAAGTTCCTCGAAGCTCGATGCAGGATGAATTCCCAATTCCTTCGAGACGCGTTTCACTTCATCGGACTTGATGTCGAAGACTGAAACGAGGTCGAGATTTGGAGCCGCCTTGATTGCGTTCAGTATCGTAACACCATGGCCTGTGATCCCCACTTGGGCAATTTTTATTTTTCGTTTACTCACTTGAGTTCGTTTTTCTTTATGAAGGAAGTTCGTTCATCCTCACCTTCGAGGATGGCGGTCTGTACAACAAATTCCCTGTCTTCTCCCGGTTCCAGGAACTGTAATGTACCCGCCGCCCGTTCTGCGGCTCTTCCCTTCGTGTGGCAATTTGCGGGCTCCAGTCCAAGGACATACATCCCTTCGGCCGTCATTTTCCATTCATTGAATTTGGGAAGCTCTTTCTTCCGGAATCTGAGGCCAAACCCGAGATCAAGACGAGAATTCTCAAGGAGAACAGCTGAAAGCCCTTCTCTGTCCTCATTCAAGTCATATTGAAACACCTGTTCTTTGAAGCCCGGTATCGGTTTGGGAATTTCCTTCGCCTGCTCGAGCCCTTTTTGTGCTTCGGCATCTCGGGGTGCGACAGATTTCGCACTCAGCAAGATTCTCCCACCCTTATCAAGGAGCGGCCAGCCCAGGTTGATGTGATAGAGCATCATGATCGGCGAACGTCCTGTCCCTTCATTCTTCACAACATCCCGAAACGTGATCTGCGAAGAACCCAGCGACGTTTCAATTGTTCTATGAAGGAGCAGATTCACGCCGAATACAGAATACTCTCGTACGAATCCCTCCAGGCGAAACGTGCAATGGTCACCGTTCCAGCCTTCCGTGCTGCGAACGTCGAAGGCAGGGAGATGCGACAATCGTCCGTGGAGGCCCAGTTCCTCGCCCTCATCAACGGACGGGGCGCCGGCCTGTGAGAGGCCACAACCGGTCATCAGGCCGCCCGGGAACGAACGAAGCCATCCTAACCCGCGGGGGTCATAAAAGCGCGGATTGACGTCACCTGCAGGCGAACGCCATGCGAGCGGGATTCCCTTGTACTCTGCAACCGAAACATCCATCCCCCGATCGAGCGAAACCTGGAAGCGAAGCCCCGACCCCGTTCGCACTTCCGCGATCCGAACTCCCGCTTCCGATCCGTCCCTCAGCTCCATCATCCGGATGCCGGCGAGTTGGGACAAATGCCCCAGTCGCATCGCCAGATCGTTACGAGAATAATCCTCTCCGAGTATCTTCACCATCAGGAGTGAGCCTCCGGTTGAGGCTTGGCCAGTTTGCGCTTTTTGTCGAGGACCTCCCTGTAAATCTCGGCGTACGGCTCATCCCGAGGGACGCAGCCGGCCGGGTACTGCCCCATTTCATTGTTCTTGGAACGCATAAGGTTCGTGCAATAGCTGATCGCGAGGCAGACCTTCGACGGTTTCATGGAACCCGTTGCCATGGCGTCCTTGGCATATTCGGGATACGCGATGGCCCCGCGGCCCGTGGCAACGATCGATACCCGCTTCCGGCGAATATTCGATTCTCCTGCGTTCAGGAGGAATTGCCGGAGCCAGCTGTAACCCGTCCCCACGACGGCAAGATCGGGGAAGGCTTTCTGGACCGCGCCGGTGACGCGAAAATGACGATTCACCCCGACAAGAGGATGCTCGGGCGGCAAATATCCTTCGTCGGGCGTACGTTCAAATGGCCGGCCGTAGTGCATGTTATAGTAAGGACTTCCCATGGAGACATTCACCAGCACGACGCCGAGATCCCGCATCAGCTGGATGAGATGAAGCGGTTCTGTGAGGTCCTCACGAAGGGGATCTTGCGGGTCGACGCCAAAACTGTACTTGTAGGGGAGATTGTATGGAAGCGGTACGCCGACACCGGAGACGGGATCTTTCGCAAAAGGAACTCCGTCATACACATTGAGCCGGGATGCAAGCTGCATGTTGTTCCTAACTTCGTCTCGGATTCGCCCGAGGACATTTCTGACAAAGCGCGTCCGGTTTTCAAAGCTTCCGCCATATTCTCCATCGCGGGTCCTTGCCCCGAGGAGTTCGTTCAGCAGATATGTGTGGCATTGCTTTATATCGACGAAATCGAATCCGATCTTACTGACCCGCGTTGCTGCCAGGACAAAGGCATCCTCGAGCCGCTTCAATTCGTCATCAGTCAACACGGGGTAATCTTTCGGAATGCGAATCCCTTTTGCCTTATCGAGATACGTGACCGCGTCAACCTGCGGATGTCGATAGGCGATCAGCGGCCGACGGTAACTGTACCGGCCAGAATGCGTCAGTTGAAGCCCTATAAGCAGATCACCGTCGCTTCCAAAGGCGGCCCGATGCGCGTTGCGGGCGCCGTTGAGCATCCCCTCAAGGGAGGCAAGATTCCCTTCATTGATGAGGAGCTGTCTTGGATTGGCCAAGCCCTCGGGGACAACAGCTGTCGCTTCTCCCCAGATAAGCTTGGCACCACCCTCTCCGAATCTGCGCCATCGCCGGAGCGTCAATTCTCCGGGTTTTCCGTCGAGCGTGCCGTCACATCCCTCCATCGGATGAATTCCCATCGCATTTCCGATCGTCCTGTTCCCAACTTTGACGGGACGAAACACCGCGTCGAGCTTCTCCTCAAACGTCACATCGAGATGGAGATCCCTGACGTTCCCGCGAATGTCATCCAGCGTTTTATATTTGAAAAATTTCTCAGACACGGACGTGCATCTCCACGATGAGATCTTCTTGGGGCAACGGGAGGTCCAGAGATTGGTTCTTCAAAGACACTCGTTTTCCGTTCACGCTGGCCCATTGGCCCTTGGTATCGGGGACCAGATTCAGCGATAGAAGGCGGCCGCGCACGGGAATGCGTGCGGCGACTTTTTCGAGACCGGTGAGCAGACGCGGCCGGATGGTAAGGGTCTGCGACGACGGACGAACACCGAGCAGATGATGGACAAAAAACGTGATCAGCTCCGCCCAGGTCCAAACGACGATGCCCACCGGAGGAAGAGGTGGTGTTGGTCTTTCGCCGTAGTATTCGAGCCACGCTCCCGCGGCTCCACCCTGCACATCAAGGAGCCACTGCAACGCGCGCCATACTTTTTCGTGATTTCCGGCCTCGTGATAGGCACGGGCGATAAACAACGTGGCAAACGGCCACGGGCCGGGAGAGTCGGGTTCCGAAGAGACATGATATCGTGCATATCCGCCCGAATTCCATCGTTGATTCCACAATTCTTCGACCGATTCCAGAGTCTTCAACGAGAGACTGCCTCGGGGATCGACGACTTCGAGCGCAATTGGCAGGACATTAGCGGCGTCCGGATCGCAATAAGAAACCGATTCCACATTCAAGGGCATCCCTTTAGGCATCGAGGCTCTGCTGGGCGGTTCAAATGTTCGCTGCACCTCTCCGGTTGAGAGACGACGCTTGATGAAGTGCCCATTGTCAACGAGGGAAAACCGGGGATGTCCTATGAATGACTTCTTCATTTGCCGCGAAGCCTCATTCCATCTCCTGGCCGCGGCCGGATCCCCCATGGCACTCGCCATTTCAGAGGCTTTTTCCAGTCCGACGATATTCCAAAGCTGATATGTGTTCTCGAATCCCTCTTTCACTCCGAATCCGGGATCCCTTTCCCAGAATTCTCTGGAGTTCTTGACAAGTCCGACGGAGGCATCCATGAAGATTGGCTGGAGAACATAGTCCGCTACATTCTTGATTTTGCTCCAATGGTCACGGAGGATTGCATCGCTGCCGCTCCAGAGCCAATGGGCGGAAAGAGCAGAGAGCAGTGCGCCGTTCTGATCCAATTCCATTGTCTCCGGGGGGCGATGGCGGCTCGCGTCAACCGTTCTCCCGGTTTCGTCCACTGACCGAGTCAGGATTCGCCGGAGAATTGCCGCGCCGATCTCCGTCTGACCCGCCATTGCTGCCGCCGCTGCCACCATGCTCTGGTCACGCACCCATTCAAGATTGTATTGCCAAATGCTTCCGTCCGTCTTTCCAGAACGGGCGACTGCGGTGCGAATCCCGGATGTTGAAACGCGGAAGAGATGATCGAGCCCCTTGTGTCCTGTTTCCATTGTGGCAACGCTCGCCCAGCGTTTCCGGGTCTCGGCCATCATGGAATCGAGACCTTTTTTCTCGAATGATTCACGTGAATAATCGAGCGTGAGAGCCAGCGTGAGGCTCGCTGATCCACCGGGGGCGACTGAACCCAGCGCTATGCTCAGGTGACGGTCTCCCGCTGCCGCATCGCGCGAGCTAAAGAGGCGAAGTGTTTGATAACCGTCCGCCGTGAGCGTTCCTCGAGTCCGGTCGACAGAGTATTCGTCGAAGAACATCAGATTCGGATACAGCAACGCCGTGATAGAAGGCTCGATCGCTTTCTGTGAATTGTTCGTTATCGTAATTGTTCGGATGATAACCGGATCATTCGAGGGACAAACCAGTTCTTCACGGACAGAACAATCTCCCGCTTGCCATTGCACAACCAGCGTCGGAACGTTTTCAGGATAATCCCAGGATACCTTTGAAGAACTGAATTCCGGTGAATAGCTTCTGCGATCATAGACAAGGTAGGGACGGGAGTTCTGCAGGCCGCGTTCGGGGTGATACAGGTACGTGCTGATCTTTCTCCCGAAGTGTTCCGGGGACATAACCAGAAGTCCACAGTGGGTGCCACTTTCGGGGCTGGCGGACGTCTGCAAAGCTCCGGTAATCAGTCCGTTTCCGATGAAATAATATTCCGTCCCCTTATTGTTCGACTGGTAATCTTGATGCAGTTTTTGTTCATCTGGAAGCGCTTTGTTCGATACTGCCCCGTCGATCGGAAGTGTCGTCAAGAACGTGCTCGTGCCGATATACTTGAGGAAATCGCGGCGCTCGAGTTTCATACCTATGATCTCTCTTTCTCTGCGAATTCCCGCATGTAGGAACGCAGGGTTTCAATATTCTCTTTTGAATTCTCGATAAGGGGGAGACAATGTGTTTCTATCGTTATGTGACTAACGAGGCGGTCTTCCATCAAGGACCGCATCTGACCTTTCCAATCGATTGCTCCCTTCCCCACGGGCACGCACCGGATCAACGACCCTTCCAACGTATCCTTGGCGTGGACGTTGAAAATGTGTTCCTTGACGGCGCGGTATCCCTCGGGATATGGACGCTCGTTCGTACCATATCCGTTGCACGGATCCCAATTCGCCCCAAGAGCCGGCGATCCGACATCTTTCAGAAAGGACGCTGTGTTGGCTCCCGAATCGCACCAGAATCCCGGTTCGTTTTCAATTGCCAGCCGTATTCCTCCGTCTTTTGCCCCGGAAGCCGCACGTTTCATGAGCTGCACCGCATCCTGATAATACTCGGGCCGGTCATCCTGTTGCCGTTGAAATCCAAAGACGATGATAAGAGGTGCATGCAGCTTGTGCGCCATTTCGATGGTCCGCGGAAGGTCCTCCTTGAGTTCCGATTCAAGTTCCTTCTTCTTTGAAAGCGGGTGCTTGAAAATTCCGGGAGAGAGGGCGGTTACGAACACCCGGTGGCGATCGACAAGTTCGAGAACTTCCTTGAATTCAGCCTTATCGATATTCGGGAGTCGGCCTGTCTTGAGGCATCGCAGCTCAAAAAGAGAGATCTTCCATTCAAGGGCGTACTTCAACGCTTCACTGAAATCCCGGGAAATCTCGTCACTAACGATGCCGAGGGAGATGGGAGGCATGGTAAGATCCTGATTGTCGTGTCACGGGAACCCGCCTTCATACAGCCTGACGAGGGCTCCCTTCGTTGTATCCGAGACGGTTTGAAATGGCTGACGCCTCCCGCTCCAGCGCTTCCACCAGCTCCAACCCGTATTTCTTGTTTTTTCGATAATGCGCGGAATAAATAGCTGTCATCAGCGATGCGATGATCGTTCCTGTGTGATCCCGAATCGGAACGGCAATGGCGCAAAGGTCGGCCTTGTACTCCCCGTCAACAATGGAATATCCGTCGCGCGAGACCTGTTTCAGGCGCTTCTTCAGTTTCGCCGGCGTGGTGATCGTTGTCGGGGCGAATTTCTTGAGAGGATTACGGGCAATGATGGCCTCGACCTGGCTGTTTTCAAGTTCGGCGATCAGGATGAGGCCGGTCGCAGTACAGTGAACGGGAGAACGCGTTCCAAGCCGCGTCACCATCTTCCATACTTCCGGCGTATCGACGTGGTCGATCAGAACCACAACGCCCTCGTCGAGGACCGCAAGGTAGAAACTCTCTCTGGTTTCATGCGCCAGCTTCTGGAGGTTCGGGTGGGCAATGGTTTTCAGGTCGATCTTGGAAAGAGCAGCATGGCCCCACTCGAGCGCTTTCATACCCAGGGAGAAGAGCTTCCGTTCACGGTCTTCGACCACAACGGCATGTTCCTGAAGCGTGTACAGGATGCGAAACAGCGTGCTCTTGGGGACATCGAGCTCTTCGGCAAGCCGCGCGAGGGACATTCCCCGGGGAGAGAGGGAGAGGATTTCGAGCAGGCGAACAGCACGATCGATTGCAGGGACAGTGTAATCGACAGCCATAAGGTGCCTGTTTTGCTAATAGAATGATGTTTAATTACTGTAAATTATACAGCGAATTCGGTGCTTTGTCAAGGTACAAACCCCTCCTCATTGCCCAATCCCCACAAGCGTGTAAGGCCCTTTTGGGATCACCGCTACCGCGGCATTTTTTCCTTGCTTCCGCAGCCCCCGCTCCAACGCCTCTTCCACACTTTCCGCCGTCGAGATAAACAACCGCTTTCGTTCGGCAGGTTTGATCCCTCCTGCAACGAGGATAACCTCGGCATGCGTCGCCGCCTTGGCGCATTCTTCAAGCTGCCATTGATCGATGATGACGGGATTCGATAATATCCTCTCCCTGAATTCCCCGGCAGAGGAAAACGTGGTCGCCATCCCGGTGAATTCTCTGCTACCCAGCCCTTCTGCACACTCGGCCGCAAGGATCAATGTTCCGCCCGGCTTGACAATCGGGAGAGCGGCGGTCATTCCTTTGATCGCCTGATAGTAGGTCAGGTCCAGGGGAAAACCGGCTGCCGTCGTGATCACAATGTCGGCCGCCTTGTCCAGAGTCGATCGAACCGCCTTCCTGACGTGTTTCACTCCCGCTTCATGTGCCCGTTGCGGGTGGCCCGCAAAAACCCCCGTGATTCTCCCCCCCTCGTCCAGAGCCACATCAACCATAAAATCATGCCCTGTCATCCCCGCAATTTCCATCAACTCGTGATGCAGAGGGTTGTCATCAATGTTCCCTTCGCTGCATCGCGGGTCCTCAAGGAATTGGGGACTATGGAGAGCTTTGATGGTCTCTTCTCCCGCACAACCCGGGGCAATCATCTTCCTCCCCCCGGAGAATCCCGCCATCAAATGCGGCTCGATGAATCCCGCCGTGATCTTCAGGTCCGCGTCGCAATATCGGGCATCGATCCAGACCGGAGTTCCGCGTTTGGTCGTCCCTTTGTTCCGGTGCTCCGCCACCACACGGGCGTGATGATCCACCACCCTGTACCGCTGAATGATCTCTTTGCCGACCAAGTGGTCCAACTCGGCATCACTGCTGGGACGATGCAACCCCGTTGCAACAAGAATGGTAATCTTGTCACCCGATATTCCCTCTTGCTCGAGCAGTGACAAAAGAGGAGGAAGAACGATCTTGTTCGGAACAGGCCTGGTGATATCACAGATCACGATACACGCGTTCCTCACCCCCCGGGCGCGTTGTCTGAGCGAAACTGACTCGATCGGATGCTCCAGACTCGTCACCAACGCCGCATGTGGGTCAGGAAGCGGCTCTGCTCCTTCCATCGTCAACACTTTCAGGAGATTGCCGTCCGGAACTACGACATCGAGGCCGTTCTTCCCATATGCCAGATGAATTTTCATTTCAAACGATCCCTGACTTTGATCCCTCTATTTCGGGCCGCTCTTTCTGTTTTGCTTTCCGGTATCCGCTCGCCCTGTACACAGAAACGGGGTCGATTGCCCCGCCTGCCTTCAGTCGTACTTTCTGAAGGATTGGCGTAACGTCGGTCGTAAATGCCTCCTTCAGAGTCCTGAGCGACATCACCGCATCGTTGTTGGTTTGGAATTCCCGTAATACTGCCCGGTCAACCAGGAGTGCCTGTGCATATCCCCTCTGAAGCTCCTCGGCTGAAACCATGAGCGACTCTATGGGATCGGTAACATTATGACTCTGGTCGATCATGAATGCCGGCGAAAAACCCGGGACGTCGGCCGCACCTCCGACCAGCTCGCAGAAGATCAGGAACAACTGGAACGGCTTGATGCTCCCCGCATCAAGATCATCATCTCCATACTTGCTGTCATTAAAGTGAAACCCGCCCAGTTTTCCGCTCTGGATCAGCCGCGCGACGATAAGCTCGATATTCACATTGGGGGCATGATGGCCGAGGTCGACCAGGCACAGCGCCTGCGGCCCAAGCTGGGTCGCCGCAAAGTATGCCGTCCCCCAATCATTGATGACAGTCGAGTAGAATGAAGGCTCATATGGCTTGTACTCTATAAAGAGCCTCCAGTCCGACGGAAGTGCGCCGTAGATCGCCCTGACGCTCTCAAGATATCGCTGAAAGGACGCACGAAAATCGATCTGGCCGGGGAAATTTCCGCCATCGCCGATCCACACCGTCAATGCGCTGGACCCCAGCTTCTTTCCTATTTCAATGCATTCTTTATTATGGTCAACCGCAGCCTTACGGACTGCGGGATCGGTGTGCGTAAGACTCCCGAACTTGTAGCTGACACCTTGCCCCGGTTGATCCTGAAACGTGTTCGAATTCATCGCATCGAACCCTATTCCCAGATGCCGAGCCAGCGAGAGAAATTCTTTGACATCCCCCGGGATATCCCAGGGAATATGGAGCGACACCCGCGGTGTCGTTCTGGTCAATTGGTGGATCGTGGCGCAATCGACAAGCTTCTCGGAGATTGTCCGCGGCTCCCCGACTCCCGGAAATCTGGCAAATCGTGTCCCTCCCGTCCCAACCCCCCAGGATGGGATCGCAACCTCGAACCTCCTAACCTGTTCGGCTATTGTGTCGATGGCAATGCCTCGCCGTTCGAGGCGTTCGCTGAGCGCGTCATAGTCTCTTTTGACAAGAGACGCGGCTTTGTCGTTTTCCCTTTGAACGAATGCATCATCGATGCGAAATCCTGTTTCTTTCATCTGTGATTTCCACTTCGTGAGGATTGGTCTGCCTCAATTGTCATCTACATCACGTGCAGGAGCGGCGCAAGAGACGGATACAAGCGTGAATACAATTCGTATCGTTCGGCGTAGTACCTGCTTGATCTGCTGTTCGGTTCGTACACCCTGGCACTTCTGACGGCTGTCCGGGTTGCCTCATCGACGGAACCGTACGTTCTTGTCGCGACGCCCGCAAGCATCGCTGCACCCAGGCATCCTGCTTCAGTCACCTCCATGACTTCGATGGGGCGGTTCATGATGTCGGCCTTGATTTGCATCCAGATGCGCGACTTTGATCCACCGCCAACCGCCCGGAATCGTTTGACGGCGATTCCCGAGCGTTCGAGCAATTCAACATTGTGTCTCATCTCGTACGTAACCCCCTCCAGTAACGAACGGGTGACCTCTCCCTTTGATGTCGAGAGCTGCAGTCCCGCGATAACTCCCTTTGAGCGTACCTCCATCAGGGGAGTCCCTGTCATCGTAAAATGAGGAAGAACAAGCAGCTTCGTCGGTTTCTTCGCACTCGCCTGCACAAGAGAGTCGTACGTCCCCCCGAACGTGTCGCGATACCATTTCAAAAGCGAGCCACCCGTGAAGTTGAATGCCAGCGAAACGAACTTACCCGGCACAACATGAGGATACGAGCAGAGATTATTGCGCATCATCAGGGCAGAGCTGACAGGATGATCGAAGACCGGGGTGATGCATTCAACGGTGCCTACCGAATATGCAGCTTCACCGGATCGCATGGCGCCCGCACCAAGTGCCGCACACGGCTGGTCGTGCCCTCCCGCCACCACCACGGCGTCCCTCGGTAGGCCCAGCTTCTGAGCAGCCGCAGAAGAGATTCTGCCAATGACGGATCCTGACGCCACCGGCTGCGCAAGTTGTTCGCGGTCAACCCTCAGAGCCGCCAGTATGGGATCGGACCACGCGAGCGAACGAACATCGAACATCATCGTGCGGGCTGCCAACGAATAATCGATCACCGGCTGAAGTCCCAGTTTCATGACAACGAAATCATGATAGCAAAGGAAATATTTCGCAGATCGGGCGCTTTTCTTGTTCTTGAGAAGCCATTGGAGCTTCGGCAGCGTCCCCATCGCACTCAGCGGCATCCCTGTGGTCCGAAAGATCTTCATTCTCCCCATCCTGCGTTCCCACCATTCGACATTACGGCTTGCGCGGGAATCGAATGTGACGATGCTGTTCGAAAGCGGATCGCCTTTCCGGTCGACAGGGAGAAACGCTTCTCCCTGTGCGGAGATAGCGATGGCCTTGATGGGGTCTCGCCGTGTACGTGCGGCAACAGCCCGGATGCTTTTTGCGAGTCTCTGCCAGACAACATTGGGATCCAGTTCAATCCAGCCCGGACGCGGAAATTCGAGTTGATATTCAGCGGCAGCCCGGGCGATCGGCCGCCCATGGTCGTTGAAGGCGATCACCTTGCAGCCGGTTGTTCCGACGTCGATGCCCAGAAGGCTCATGAAAATCCTGTCTTGAAATAGTCCCTTATCGGACGAAACCCGCAGCAATCCCGCCGTCGACGGTCAGTACGCCGCCGGTTGTCTTCGCCGAACGGTCGGTCGCAAAGAACAGGGCCGCTTCTGCAATATCTGCCGGATACACGCTCTCTTTCAGCAGCGTCCGATTTCGATAAAACTCCTCGAGCTGGTCCGGGGCAATTCCGTATGCAAGAGCCCGTTCTTTCCGCCAGCCGCTGTTCCAGATGGACGACCCCTGGAGCACGGCATCCGGGCAGACGCTGTTGACCCTGATCTTGCGGGCTCCGCCCTCTTCTGCAAGGCAGCGCGCAAAATGAAGCTCGGCGGCCTTTGCGGCACTGTAAACGCTGGCGTTCTTGCCACTGGCAAGGGCATTCTTCGATGCGATAAAGATGATCGACCCGCCGATCCCCTGCTTGAGCATTGATCGGAAACCTTCCCTCGCGACCAGAAAGTACCCGCGGACAAGGATATCCATTTGTCGTTGATATTGTTCGACCGTTGTGTCCTGAATCGCATTCGCCGATGAAATGCCGGCATTCGAAACCACGATGTCGACACCCCCGTATGCCAGAACCGTCTGCGCGAATCCCGAGATTACATCATTCTCTTTCGTCACATCCATCGTGACCGGAAGAGCCCGACCCTTTCCTGCCTTCGCAGTGATCTCGCCCGCGACCTTGCGTGCTGCGTCGGCATTGATGTCGGCAAACACGACATGCGCTCCCTCGTCCGCGAACCGTTGGGCGATCGCCCTCCCTATTCCGCTGGCCGCTCCCGTCACAAGTGCCACCCGACGCGAAAGCGACTTTTCCGGAGGAAGGAGAGAAAGCTTGTACTGTTCGAGTTTCCAGTATTCCACGCTGAATGCCTCCGCCGGAGTCATGGAGACGTAGGTGCTTACCGTCGAGGCATTCTTGATCACTGAAATTGTTCTCTGGTAAATGTCCCGAGTGATATCGGCAGACGCTTTGTCCTTCCCCGTCGCGATCATTCCGATCCCAGGGATCAGGATGATTCTCGGAAATGGATCGTACATCACGTCGCCGGAGTCGCTGTGGCTCCGAAAATAACGCTCATAGGCCTTCCGATATCGGTCAAGTTGATCAGTGAAGCTGCCCGGAAACCTCTCCGCATTCTCTCCTGTCTTCCCGTCCATCACGAGGGGATAAAGTTTCGTGCTCACCAGATGATCAGGACACGCCGCTCCTTTCAACGCCAGCTGGCGTAGCCCGCGGCTGTTGACGAACTCCAGAACATCGGAAGAGTCATCGAATGTAAGAACGACCCTTTTGCCCGCGCTCAACCGCCCGCGCACTGTTGGCAGCGCTGCCGTCATCAACTCGCGGCGCCGGTCTTCTTTCACACTCGTTGTTCCCTGTCCGCCGAAAACCTTCTTTCCCTTGAGGGCTTTTTCGAAGTACTCCTGTGCTGCGCCGATGACCGAAAGCGTTGAATCGTAGCATTCCTTCGAAGTCGACCCCCATGTGATAAGGCCGTGCTTGCCGAGAAGGATCGCCTTCAGCTTGTCGTTTCGATCTACGATCTCACCGCATTTCTTAGCAAGTGCAAAACCCGGACGAAGCCAGGGGACCCAAGCCGCCGAATCTCCATAAATCTGCTTCATGAGTTTTTCGCCGTCGCGTGCAGTACACAGAGCGATGACCGCATCTGGGTGCATATGATCAATGTGATATCGATCAATGAAGGCGTGGATCAGAGCGTCGATTGAGGGCCGCTTTGCATTCAGATCGACCACGGTGTGAGCGAGATATTCCACCATTTCCTCATCGGTCATCGATTTCCGAGAGCGGAGCTCGAGGACGGGCTCGAGTTGGACGCCGGGAAGTCCCGCGCGGGTGATCGTGCGGAGATCCGTACCGCTGCTTTTGACACGCATGACCCGGATCTTCTGCTTGCGATAGTCTTCTTCAAGCATTTTCGCCGATGTATTTCCTCCTGCCCAGTTCGTCACCGAGGGATCTTCACCGAGGATATTGGAGCGGTAGACCAGCAGATCGAATTCATTGAGGCCGCGCGCTTTCGTTTCAGACCAGTAATACTTCATTTTCGTAATACTCCTCTCACATCTTCAGGGTCTTTGAAGCAGCTCAAGCGCCGCGAGGGCAGCCTTTCGCTGCAATTGCCCGACACTGGCGCTGCTGTACCAGGCATTATGGCTTGTCGCTATTGCAGTGGAAAGCGTCAGAAACGGATGGTCTTGCGGTAACGGCTCCTGTTCGAACACATCAAGCGCCGCACCGGCAAGATCTCCGCGACGGAGCGCTTCGACAACGGCATCCGTCTCCACCAACCCTCCCCTGCTTGTGTTGACTAAGAGCGAAGAGGGCTTCATCTTTTTCAGCGTCTCGGTATTGATGATATGCTTTGTTTCAGGGGTCAGCGGGCAATGAAGGCTGACAATATCGGATTCGGCTAGCACCCTCTCGAGGCTGAGACTGCCAACGCCGGTCTCGGCAAAAACAGAGGGATTTGCCATCGGGTCGTACGCGACAATCCGAAGCCCGAAGGAACGCGCCCGAAGGGCGACGAGCCGGGCAATCCGTCCAAATCCCACAAGACCCAGCGTGCTCTGGCGCAGGGGCAGAAGCGCGAGAGGAGGGGTGATCTTCCAAACACCCGCTTTGACCTGCTGAAACACGCTTGTCACCTGCCGCTGCAGTGAAAGGAGGAGGGCCATTGTGTGATCCGCCACCTCGTCAAGACAGTAGTCAGGGACATTTCGGACCGGAATCCCCTTTTTCGCTGCAACATCAAGGTCGATATTGTCGAGCCCGATGCCGTATCGGACAATTCCCTTGCATCGTCCCATTGCGCTGATGGCCTTTTCCCGCACGGGAGCCCACTGAGCCATCACAACATCCGCGCCGGCTACAACGCGAACCACATCGTCCTCGGTCTTGCACTGAAATGCTTCAACCTCAACGCCAAGCGGAGTGAGGACCTCGCGTTCGGGATCGAGCGACGGAAAACCCCAATCGGTGATAACAACTTTTGATTTCATTTGAGGAAGTCGTGAACAATCTTTCCCTGGACAAGCGTAAAATCCGCTCTCCAATACAATCCTGGGCCCATTTCCAGAACCGGCAGCTTGTACACCGGGGCCTGGGCATTTGGCCGCAATTCCACCGTGCACGGGCCTATCCAGCATTCGTGTACTTTCACATCGGTCAAGCTCCGACTTGTGATTTGTCTGACCGCAGTCGAGCCGTCGATATGCGGAATGACCTTGTAGTTCAGATTCACACCGAAATCGAATGTCAGCTTCTTGAATTCCTCCATGCTTCCGCGTTCCTGTTTGTATCCCATTGTTCCGGTAATGATATCGACATCATTTCGCTCAACTGTACCAACCAGGAGGTCTTTTCGCACTTCGACCTTGGCTTCAGCAAATTTCTTTGGTTGACCGTGCACTTCGCGCCCGTGGGCAAGTCCAACATCGCTGTTGAGAAAAAGATAAGGTGAATATCCGCCCTTATCCTTCTTGGGTACTTCCGCCCCCACCATCACGTTGCACTCGCCATAGCTCCCGAGCCACTCTACATCGTTCATATTGTATATATGGATGAGAACCTGATCCCCTGTTGAACGGAGGGGCGGCGGCAAAAGGGCATCGATGGATTCCCGTTTGGTCATATACGAGAGCGTGAGAACCTCCACATTCCGGAACGTGAACGGAAATTCCGGAACCAGCGGTGCATCCCACGGCATGGACCACGAATTCTCGGGTCGGCGGCTCTTCATGGTCGGGTTCCTTTTTCAGATAGTCTCGGTGCGTCAGGCGGGGCCTGCTTGCCCACCCTTTCGTAATACTCTCCAGGAATCTTTTTCGGATCTTTGTAAATGTACCACAGGCATGCATCTTCGGCCTTCTCGGGATACTCGGTGATCCTCATCGGATGGCCGTAATTCTCGATGGCAAGGATCTCGTTCACCATCGCACAGTGCTCACAATAACGGCAGACATGCTTTTTTCCCCAGGTAAGCGGGCCGGGAGATTCAGCAAAGCCGAAGAGTTCCGGGCGCGGTTCCTTGCCGCTCTCGACACGCTGGCGGGCAACGCCTCCGCTTCCACAGGGATCAAGGCGGAGCACATAACGATCTTCCTCCTCAATCACCTCGATCTCACCCTGCCGGTCTTTGCCCATAAGATGACCGCGCAAGCCCTCGACAGTGAGCTGAATCTGGGTCTTGACGTCGCTTGCCATGACTTTGTCATATCGGGCCTTGTAGTAGCTCCCCAGAACAGCGCGCATCGCCTTCTCAAGTTCCTGTTCTCCAAAATGTTCTGCGATGTACGTAAAGAAAGACCAGGACCAATTCACGTACATATCATGCACAACCTGCCATTCAAGCCGTGCGTATTCCGTGATGCGTTTCGCCTCCTTCAGATCTCCGCGATCCATCGCATCATAGGCCTGTTTCAAGGTTGAGACCCCGACCTCCGCGGGATCATCATGCCTGAGGTCCCTGCCGATCATCGGTGAAAAACGAATGTTCATGATAGGTTCTTTCCGTTAACTCGCGAGCATGAAACCGCCGCAAACATTGATTTCTTGTCCGTTGATAAATGATCCTTTTTCCGAGGCGAGGAAGCAAATGAGGTTTGCAACGTCTTTCGTGGTGCCAATCCGTCCCAGTGGAGTCTGCTGTTTCCATTGCTCCCAGAATTCCCTGGCCTCTTTCCCCGTTATGGCTTTTAGTCCTTTGAAATTGATTTCCCACATAGGGGTATCCGTCGGGCCGGGGCAAACCGTGTTGACTGAGACGCCCCTGGAACCGTACGCCAGTGCGAGAGATTCTGAGATATTCTTCACGGCGGCTTTGGATGCCGAGTAGTGAGCCGATATTGCCCTTCCCTTGCGTCCTGCGTTGGAGCCTAGATTGATGATGCGGCCGCCGCGGGGAGCTTTCATCGCTTCCGCGGCTGCTGCGCCGATGAAAAACAGGGCGCGGACATTGACATCCATGACTTCATCGTATTCCGATTCCGAGATTTCGGACATCCTGGTGAAATAGCAGACACCGGCGGCATTCACGACGATATCCAGATATTCCACGTTTTTGATGGCGTCGGGAACAACGCTGCGGGCAGCGGAAGAAGAACGAAGGTCCTTTGTGATCCCTATATGAGGTTTTGCGTGACGGGCAAGAGAGGCGATTGCTTCCTGAAGCCTCTTCTCGTTTCGATCAACCCCCACGATCCGGGCTCCTCCTTCGGCGAGCCGCCGTGCAGTTTCCAGTCCAATGCCGCTCCCGATGCCGGTCACAAGGGCATTCTTGTTCTCGAAATCCTTCATCAGTCAATAACTCCTTTCGGATGGCGCTCGGTCAACAATGGATCGTACAGCGGAATCACCAGATCGGCTTGTCGCCGAAGCCGGGCAAACAACCGATAATGCTCTTCGAGCGATTCACTCAGGCCCAGGGGGATCTTCTCTTCAAAGTTTCGATATTTGAAAACAGCGTCGGTCAGTGCCGCTCGTCCCCTCGGCGTCTCGACGAGATACACCATGCTGGACCTGTGGTGCGCTCCGCAGAACCAGGAGCGGATCCCCGGGAGAAACTCGGTCTCCTCGTCGGGAAGCAGGCGCAGGTTCTTCTTGCCGGGACCCTCGAGCCATTGAAGGACATGGTTCGGAAATACAATATGGCGCGGGAGCTGCGGAATCTCAGGATCGGGCGTCTGGAAGTCCTCCCAACCTCTTCTTGAGATCCAGATCGTTGAATCGGGAAATTGATCAAGACCGCCTGTGGCATATGATGTGAGCGGAGTGACGACCACATGATCGATATCCCGCGGAGCCACTCCCGCAGCAGCAAGGGCATTGACGATCCAACAGTCCTTTTTGACCACGGGAATATGCCCCTCTTCTCCCGTCGCAGATTTTGCCCACGTGGTCCAGTGCTTGTGGAGATCTGAGTAATCCTCGGGAAAACCTGTGTTCAGAAGGATCTTCCGTTCGTCGTTTTCGATAAGGAACGCCCAGAAACTCAGCGGCTCCCAGCCAACGAGGTTGGTCATCCAGTAGAGTTCCGCCCGCGGGACATTTGTCTCCCCCATGCTCAATGCACAAATGCGGTAGGGTTTCATAGTTGCGCGTTCCATCCGCCATCGACGCTGATGGTGGCTCCGTTGACGTATTCCGCCTCCCGGCTGGCGAGGAAGAGAACGGCGGCTTTCATGTCGGTCGGTTTCCCGAGACGTCCAACAGAAACATGCGATGCGACCCAGGGCTTGACGGCCGCCTCGTTGCGTGACTCGGCATCGTTGATGTCTGTGTGCATCCACCCGGGTGCGATACAGTTCACGGTAATGCTGTAACGGCCGAGCTCGATTGCCATCCCTTGCGAAAGCAGATGGAGGCCTCCCTTGGTCGCGCAATAGTGAGTTTGCGTGGCATTGGAACGAAGCGCCCCGATGCTCGTGGTGAAGATGATCCTTCCCCCTTTTCCTGCAGCGACCATGAGTGAAGCCGCAGTTTGCGTCACATAGAAGCCGCCGTTGAAATTCGTATCGATATGCCGCCGCCAGGTTTCGTCGTCAAGTTCAAGGAACGGTGTAAACTTGCAAATCCCTGCGTTGCTGAGGACGATGTCGAGGCCGCCGAGCATCTCCGCTGCCTTCCGGACCATTGCACGGGCGTCAGAAGGCTTCCCAACATCGGCATCGACGTGAGTGACCTTTCTTCCGGATGCGGCATTCAGACGGTCGCATTCTTTCCCGGCCTTTGCGGAATCATTGAAGTGGTTCAACACGACATCACACCCGGCTTCCGCCAGGGCCTCTGCCGCAGCCAGCCCAAGCCCGCGCGATCCGCCGGTGACGAGCGCCCGGGTTCCATATGGATGCAGCATGACAGGCTCCTTCTTCATTATGAAATTTTCTGCTCGTATTGCGCGGCGCTTCGTATCTCAGATTTCTTCCCGAAGTACCACATCAATGAGCCGAAGACAATCATGATAGCAATCATGACCCCCAGTATGCCGGCTTCCGTTGTTGAAACCTCAGTGAAGAAAATCAACCCCATCAATAACCCCATGACAACAGTGGTCGCACCGACAAGAGGAAATGTCGAGATCTGCTTCTTTCCGGCCCCGAACACTTCTCTGGCAACATCGACAGGAGTGTCCAGCTTTCGGAAGAATTCCTCAACCAGGCGCCGCTGTTCGTCGGTCTCGCGTGAAAACAATCTCGAATAGCCATAAAGACTCGCACCAAGCGATGCTGCACTCAGAAGGGCGAGCGGGACCGTCAGGTCACCCGCATCTGTCATCACTGTGGAAGCAAAGAGAATGCCGGCTGCGATAGCAACAGCGGCGCTGATACCCGCCAGGGTCAGTTTGCGTCTGAGGTACAGTCGGCCAAGCGACGGGGATGTCACAAAGATCCCCAGAGTCATGAGAAAAGCGAGATAGACTTGCGGCCCGATATCCCATCCAAGTACATACCGCGTTGTGGCCCCTGTGATCAGGCCCCATGTGATCGATGCAACCGCTCCCCATTTCGGGACTCGCCGGAAAATCAGACCGAAAGCCGTGGGAACAATGACCGGGATATTCAACAGGGTGAAGAATGCCTGCATGAGATTGAAAAGACCGAACTGACTGTTGGCAAAAACAACCGCCAAGCCTGTAACAATGACGCCGATAATGATCGAGAATATCCGTCCCACTTTCAGGAGCCCCTCGTCCGTGATACCGGGGCGGATCAAACCCTGGTAGATATCCCTCGAGAGAATGGAGGAGACCATGTTATAGACCGAGCTCAGAGCGCTCATGGTAGCCGCCAACATCGCAGCCAGAAACACCCCGATGAGCCCGTTGGGTAGAAGTTTCAGGCAGAGCGCAACAAAGACCAGATCCTGCGGATTGCTTCCGATATAGGGTTTGAAGAAGTCCACCTGAGAGAGGTCGGGCCATATGACACTCGCCACAAGCGGGGGGACTCCGAATACCAGTGGGACCGTGAGGAAGAGGGCTCCTGCAAATTTTCCCACTCGCTTCGCGTCCCGTTCGTCTTTGACGCTATAAAAACGTTGAGCTCCGCCGGCGGCCGTCCCCAGGGACATGATGATAAAGATCGAAACGAGCCAGTGTTCCGTATAGTGAACTCCATTGTACGTATGATCAAATGAAAGTGCCGGAAGAGCATCGATCAGGTTCCCCGCACCTCCAACAAGCTGCAGGGCGAGCGGCATGATGATGAATGTGATGCTGAGGAGGATTACTCCCTGAACCACATCGGTAATCGAGACTGCCCAAAGGCCTCCCAAGAAAGTATAGAGAAGGATGACAATGCCGGTCACCAGGGTGACTATGGAGATATCCAATCCCATCACCGGAGCAATCAATTTGCACGTCGATGCAAGCTGCACGCCGGCGGAAAGCGTGAAGTTCGTCGCTATCACCCAGCTAAGAAATTGTTGGGTCGTGATATTGAACCGCGTATAGGTGTATTCGACCGGAGAGATGGAACGCGTTCGCCGCCATTTCGCCGCCGTCAGCTGCGAACCGACATAGTAGGAAACCGACCATGTGGCAAAGTAGAGAATGGCGAACCACCCGGTTGCATAGGCAAAACCCGCTGCACCCGTGAACGTCCAGGCGCTGAAGTTGGCCATATAGAGGGTCATACCCGAAACCCACCATGGGATCATGCTCCCCCCGGCAAAATAGTCCTTCCCTCCTTTATTGACCCTCATGAAATAGAAGCCGATCCCCAGCATGAAAAGGAAGTAGGCAACGATGACGAGATAGTCGTATGTATTGACCGCTTTCATTGATCGCCTTTCATGATCCTATGCCTGGAATGATCTTTCTTCCTTATAAATTTTTCTCAGAATACTGCTCCGCAGTACGAATCTCCGACCTCTTGCCAAGATACCACATCAAGATTCCCACGATAATCATGACAGAGATGATGCCTCCCAAGACGCGTTGTTCTGAACCGGAGATATCTGTCAGAAAGATCAGCCCCATGAGACACCCCATCGCCACGGTCGTGCCTCCAACCAGCGGAAACGTTGAGACCTGTTTCTTCCCTTTGCCGAAAACCTCTGTCAGAACATCAACCGGGGTCTCAAGTTTCTTGAAGAACTCCCGGACGATCGCGCGATGTTCCTCTGTTTCAGACGCGAACAGCCTCGCAAACAAGAACAGACTCACCCCCAATCCGATCCCGGCGGCGATTCCGAATCCTGTCTGAAGATCAGTCAGCTCCGTAACTGCCGACCCGGTAAAGAGCCAACTGAGGCCCGCGGCGAGGGAAATGCTGATGGCCCCGAGTAGCAGTCTATTGGATCTGTAGAGATTGCCAATCTGGTAAGAAGACGCAAAAACACCGAAGGTGAGGAAAAACGACAAATAGACCTGCGGACCCATGTCCCAGCCCAGAATGAACCGCGTCACGCTTCCTGTCACCAGTCCCCACGTAATTGCAGCACTTGCTGACCACCTGGGAACGCGCTTGAAAATCAGCCCAAAAGTTGTCGGAACAATGACAGGGATGTTAAACAGCGTGAAGAACGTTACGAGGAGATTGAAGATGCCGAACTCACTGTGTATAAAAATCACGGCAAGGCCCGTAACGATAAGTCCGATAACCAGGGAAAGAATTCTCCCCACCTTGAGGAGCTCCTCATCAGTGGTTTGGGGACGGAAGAGGCTTTGATAAACGTCCCGCGAGAGAATCGAGGAAACCATGTTGTAAACAGAACTGAGGGTACTCATGGTCGCTGCAAGCATCGCTGCGATGAAGACCCCTATGAGCCCGTTCGGCAGGATCTTCAAACATACCGCTACATAGACGAGATCCTGCGGATTGCTGGACACATAGGGTTTGAAGAAATCGACCAGAGAGAGATCGGGCCAGAGAACCCTGGCGACCAACGGCGGAATGCCAAAGACCAGGGGCCCTGTGAGTGCAAGAGCCCCGGCCAACCAGCCCACCTTTCTCGCATCCTTTTCGTTCTTCACCGAATAGAATCGCTGAGCCCCACCAGCCGCAAACCCTATTGATGAGATAAGAAAGATGGCGATAAGCCAATGCTCGTTGTAGTGAACCCCGTTATAGGTATGGTCAAAAGAAATCGCGGGCAGAGACGATGTGAGGGTTTCAAATCCGCCTACAAGATAGAGGCTTGCCGGCACAACAATTGCAGCCGTCGCCAGGAGAATGACCCCCTGCAGGCTATCAGTTACGACGACCCCCCAGAGACCGCCGATCATCGAATAGACAAGAATGACAATCCCGGTAACCAGAACTATGGCCGTGATGTCGATTCCCAGGATTGGTGCAAGTAATTTGCTGGTGGAGGCAAGCTGAACTCCTGCAGAGAGGGTAAAGTTCAAGGCCATCACCCACCCTATCATTTGTTGCGTAACCACGTTGTACCGGGTATACGTATACTCAATGGGCGAAATGGAGCGCGAACGCCTCCAACGTGCTGCAGTCAGCGCAGTCCCTACCCAATAGGCGAATCCTCCGATCCCGAAATAAATGAGCGCATACCATCCTGCGTAATAGGCAAATCCCGCCCCTCCAGTAAATATCCAGACGCTGAAATTTGTCATATAGAGCGACATACCGGAGACCCACCAGGGGAGCATGTTCCCACCCGCAAAGAAGTCCTTCCCTCCTTTGCTCATTCTCGAAAAATAGATTCCAATGGAGAGCATAAAGGCCATGTACATTGCGACCACGGCTAGATCGTATGTGTTAACTCCCTTTATATCCATTGCAGCCGCCTTTGGAATTCAGTGTTATCCCTGCGTTGCGCTCAGGACCCCGGCAACAAGCCGATCAAGTTCATCGAATGAATTATAGATGTGACAGGAAATTCTCAGCGCATTGACGGCACCCTCGCTTACTCCCCTTGTGCGGAGATCGAACTTACTGAGATGAGACTGCAGCTCCAGGAACGGCAGCTTCTCGTGTTTGAAGGATATCATGGCGCTTCGCTCGGAATCGGAATGCGGAGAGACAACCGTAACGCCGGGAATCAGCCGGAACTTCTCTGCCAGATAATTAGAAAGCGCCTTGTCCCGTTTCCATACATTGTCGATGCCGATCCGCTGAATGAACTTCACCGCTTCGTGGAACCCAACCCGCAGGGGGATATTCACTGTCCCATATTCATATCGCTGTGCCGTTGGATGGAAGGCCAGCTCGCCCTTCTCGAAGTTGAATCCGTTGTCAGAATATGCCCCGACGAACTGCGGCTCAATGACATCGAGCATTTCTCTCCGCACATAGAGCAGACCCGTTTCTTTGGGGCCAAGCAGCCATTTATGCCCGCTGGTCGCATAGGCGTCGCATCCCATGTCGTGGAGGTCAAAGGGCATCATACCCATCGACTGCGCACCATCCACAAAGAACCAGACGTTCTTCCTCTTCGCAAGAGCGGCAATCTCTTTTATCGGGAATATTTGTCCCGTTGTGGTTGTAATATGGGGGATACTGATGAGACGGGTACGTTTTGTGATGAGGCGTTCAATGCGATCGATATTTTCCTGCGCGGAGTCTGTTGAAGGTTCCATGAACTTGAAATTCACGCCTTTTCTCTTCTTGAGGGCGATCCACGTTATCGAATTCGCCACATGCTCATGCGTTGTCGTGATGATCTCGTCCCCCGACTTGAACGGGAGCCCGAGAGCCACGACATTGATCCCTTCCGTTGTGTTCCGCATGAATGCCAATTCTTCAGGAGCACATCCAAGCAACGCTGCAGAATCGGCTTTGATTTCTTTCCAGAGCCCATAAGCATGCCCGGTTTCAGAGATTCGTTCCAGCTCGTCCATCTTTCCCTTCACCGCATCGATCACAGAATAGGGAGAAGCTCCCAGTCCTCCCGTATTGAAGTAGGCACGATCGTGTGTAAGTGGAAACTGTGAACGAACAAATTTCCAGAATTGCTCGTCGTCTCCGTTAACCGGCGGCCATGCCGAAACGCTTCGGCCGGACAGGGCAGCGTTGGCTTGTGCAATCGGAAAGAGACTTGTACCCGCAACAACGCCTGTAACTGCCCGAAGGAACTCATTTCTTTTCATTACAGGACCTCTCTTGCTTTAGCGATACTCCACCTTGACAACAGCCTTCTTTTTCAATACCGCGGGCACATCCACATACGGGCTGGGGCCTACACGCGAGATTGAGAACTTCGTTTTCTTTCCATTCAGTTGCACCGAGGCAGCAGTTGTGCCGGAGGGAAGGAGCAGATGAAGTTGGACCGCGGCGTTCCCTTTCAACTCGAGTTCGACCGTTCGGACCGAGGGATGATGGTGAAATGTGTAAGCAAAAGAGGCTCCCGACGCCCCGTAAACGCATTGTACCTCAGCATCTTCCCTCCCTGCGGCAATCCACCGGGGGGAAAGCCTCACTCTATTATAGAGCTTTGCTTCGTCCTCCACTCCTGCAAGACCCTCCATCAATGCGTAAGCCATCGCCGATGAACCCCATGCGTCGGTTGGTGACGCATCCGGGCTCGTGCTGGTTTCAATCGTCGCATGACGGCCGTCGGGGAAATACCACAGGTAGCTCTCGTTGTTTCTGGTGAGCTCCTCGTACTTCGTGAGCTGCCGGATCCCATATTCCTCAAAGCCATGTTCCAGCGCCGCCCGGGCGAGCTCGCCTCCCACCAAAGGCATGATTCCGCCGTTGCAGTACGCGCCGCCAACAAGCTTTTCATCTCCGTAGATGCCATCTGGAAACGGCGGATCGATGCTGAACCATTCGGCAAAGGAAGAGGTCGTCTTCGCCCTCCGTTGGTATTCGGTGATGATCGCCACGGCGATCTCATGCGACGACATCCCCCGATTGATGTCCATCGGATTGCTCAGGCTCAACTGCTCGCTTTCGTCCACTCCCTTGATCGGAACGGGAACGAGGTGAACGTGATGCGTGTAGAATCGTCCATTGAAACAGACCTTGTTGGCCCGCTTTCTGAAGGCTTCCGCAAAGTTCTTCCAGTACGTGGCCCGAGCCGGATTCTTCAGGTGCTGATAAAACTTGCTCATTTGGAGGAATGACTCATAATACCCCGAGTTGTCTCCGTGCATGATGCCCCAAAAGGTATGCTCGTTCAGCTGAAAGTTCAGCCAATCGTGTCTCCCGGCGGTGTAATCGAAATCCCACGTATCGACAGAGAGGCCGCGCTTGACGAGTTTCGTTTTCTTGTCCCATCTCCATTCGTCTGTCAGGATATAGTTGAGTGCCTTTTCCATGTGTGGCAGAAGCGACTTCAGCCATGTATCATCTCCGGTGGCCTGCCAGGCAAGATATACTGCCTTGATGAAACGATACTCCACGTCGGCCTCCACCGGGACCCTCACGTACTTCGCCCAGTTCTCCTTTTCGCACGGAACTTTTTCCGGCGTCATTGTGAAGTAATCAAAGAGCCACCCTTTTGCGGTCTGAGTTTCCGCAAAATGATCCACGATGCTTTTCATATCGTGTTCCCAGTACTTGAACACGCGCATCATGTCAGAGTAATCTCGAATCCAGAGACTCGGCGCGTCGGGTGTTCTGTACCCCCGCACGTGCGTTCCGAACATATTGTATTCGGTAACATCCTGAAGGAGAAAATTCTTCACTCGCGGGAAGATGGCGTCCAGCTGAGGAGAGCCGCACCGCACAAAAGTTTCATTCATGATTCCTGGATCCGTACTGTTAAGGGTCGATACAGTTATTTCGTCAACTCAAGAACCAGATCATTTCCCCATCGGTTTCTGATTTCCACGGGAAGTAAGCTTCCATCCTTTGCGCGAAATCCCGCTTCCCGGAATGCTTGCAGGGTAATGTTCTGATACGACGTCGCATCCGTGTACTGGGCCATCGAATCGTCAAGATCGGAATAGCTCACGGAACGGACATTTATTGTGGCATTCTTTCCGTTTTTCGAAACCTCGACCACAAGTGAGACGCGTCCGAACTGGGTGAGGAGGTCGTTGACTCCCGTCCTGGAGCCGGGGACGAGCCATTCAGCCGGAAGGCCTTTCAACAATTCCATCGATCTACCCCGGTCATCAGCGAGCATAGAAATCACAAGCTTCAGCATTCCAACGTATGCGCTGTTCGTGGGGAAATCGCCTGTCGTCCTTGGGCCCGCACCCTTCGGCATTTGTTCTTCGGCCCAGGCGCCCAGGGGCGTGGCATGATTTGCAAAAGCGTACAGGATATCATGCGCCCGGGCGAGATTCCCCGCTTGAAGATGAGCCAGCCCATAGAGCGGAGCAAACCAGACCCCAATTCCGCCCGTCAACCAGCCAAAGGAGACCGGGAGTCCCTGCACACAGGAAGAATCGATAACGGCCAGCGTTCCCCGAACGATCGGATCGTCCTTTGGGAAAATATCGCTGAAATACACTGCCTCGCATAGAACCCATTGGCCCCGCTGCGGAACATCCTTTGTGGTATCTGCGACCTTGACGGTGAGATACTGATTGCCGAACGGGTCTTTTCTCACATCTTTCGCGGCAGTCGCGCGGAAGGACTTCAGGAGATCCTCTCTGAATGCACTCCACGCTGCGGCGTCCGATGTTTTGCCCAGCCAGCGAGAGGCATCAACGGCCGCCTCCGCTCCGATCAATGCCCAATAGACACTGCTGTAATCGGAAGAAACCCCCGGAACCCCTCCGTCAATGAAGCCGGGGGGCATGAGTCCGTATGAAAGAGAGCCCGGATCAGTCATCGTGCTCTTGCGAGCCGCCTGAATGTAGTTCATTCCGGCAGCCATCCGGTGCCAGTTTCGACGAAGCCATTCCCGGTCGTTTGTCAGGCGCGCGTAACGATTCAGGAGCCAGATGAGGTGCGGAGTCTCTCTCTGCATTTCCACCGGCCACATCACCTTTATTCTCCCGCTCGAGTCCTGGTACTGGAACAACCCTTCGACAGCTTTTCGCGCCCCGGCGGTATCCCCTTCCATCAACGCCACATCGATATCATAGACGGCATCATGTATCCAGACTCCTCTGTACACCGTTGAGCCCGGCTGGAACTGCGGCACGCCATCGACCACATCCCTGAGTTGGTACAGCGTGCGCATTCCCGCATCGAGAAGAAACTGAAGATTCTTGTCGGGAACGGCAACGCGTCCAATGGGATATCTCTCCTTCGACCACCAATCGATGACACGTGATCGTTCTTTCTTCAGGTCGGGAATCTGTGTAATCCCCTTGGGAAGCCTGTAGCCGCTGATGGAGATGAGATCGACCGTTCTCGTCCCTCGGGGGAGCTCCAACTCCCATCCGTCAGGAGTCTCCATTGCACGAACGGGCCTTGGCCGCGAAGCAATGAAGGGCCTGCCATCGAACATGAGCACGCCTGTTTTTTCGTCGAAAGAGCATTTTCGTCGTGTCCGGACTTCGATAACGGGCGTTGATTGGTTTCCCGTGACCTGCGATCGAAGAGCATCAATGCGCGTCGGAAACCGCTGAATCTCGGGCTCCTTGCCGCAATCAAGGTACACTTCGGCCCCTTTCGAGGCCTTACCCGAAATAATCTCTTCGGCGGAGACTCCCGCTCCGGAGGGAAAAACCCATAGCGCATTCAGAATGATATTCGGGTCCCTGTTGGCTGCGTAGGGTCTCAACTCAACGTGCAGGCGACCGTCGCCATTTTGATCCCCGCCGTCAACAAGAACAACCTGCGGCTGGTTCTGTGATGCATCCGTCAACAGGTCGATCGTTCGAGGCGCGGAACCCTCAACCCTGATTTCCGCCATTCGCATGTCGGGAATGGTTCTATAACTCTCACAGAATCCTAGAGCTACCTTCTTCCGGCTTCCGCGATCAACGTCAATGTCGTATATGATGGGCCTGTTCGTTCCCCAGGCAACATTACGGAAGGCCGGATCAACCTCGCCGGAGGGACGCGCCCATGCAAGAGCTCCGTTGAGACCCCGGTAGCGTTTGACCGGCGGAAGTCCCTGCGGCTCTGATGATGTGTGTTCCGGTCGCGGGACGATGGCAAACGATTCAAGTTCTAACGCGGCATTTCCACCGGAAAGCTTCGTAAGAACGAGCGGCGTATGTGCATTGTGAAGCTTCTGAGAACTTGTGGCAAGTTTGACTCCCTTGAGGCCGATTCCAACGATCGTATTTGGCCGAACATACGGGCCGGGCCCAAAGTCATAGAGCAGAGCCCCACGATCATTGACCATCGTCTTCTGCCAGTCATCGACAAAGCCAACGGGAGTGAATGAGTACTCGGGGGCGTACCGAAAGTCGATTGTCCGATGCTGCCCCATAGCGATCGTTGCTGTCGCAAATGCAGCAAGGATGATGGAAGTTGATCTCATGTCCGATTATTGTTTATGCATTCTCCACATGAAATTCGGATCGATTGCAGGTTCATCTTCGCTATGTTGCTCCATCAATCCGATCTTCTTCTTCAATAAATCACCAAAATTCGATCCGTAGATATGAAGTGTTTCCCCGTTCCTGGAAATCGGGAGCCAGTCTGTTTTTCCCGTCTCCCAGAGCTTCAATAATTCCTTCGTATTCGCTAATTCCCTCTCCACAACATCCTGAGTCATGATTCTATATCCCGATTTCTTTTCCCGCGTTCGCGCTTCGATGTAACCATGCACCCCCTCGATCCATGCGACCATGTTTCTCATGGTGCCGTAGAAACACTTCGCTCCCCGCAATCGCATTTCGAGGTCATCAAATACCCTATTCCCACCGTCCTCAATCGCCTTCCCCGCAACAACAATTCCCTTCTCCAGAAAGGGGAGAACTTTCTTGTCTACGACATTCTTGCGATTTCCCGCCTCTTTTGCAGAAAGGAAGTTCCACATCATATCATTGTTGAAATCGATCCGTGTTGGATTGTTGAATGTCGCAAGGAGGTATTTCTCGTAGTATTCCCGGTCCGTTTCCGGAATAGCATTGATGTTCGGAACGAACGGGCGCACAAAGAGGCGAAACCATGGGAATGCGAATGTGCTGTAGGGAATGTCATTCGGATATGATCTGACCGCAGCATCCGAGTAATTCCACGCTTTGATAAGGTCTGGCCCTTGTTCCGGGCCGGCCCATCGTTCTGCGGCCAACCGGAGGATCCGGTCGAGAGGCAATCTCGGATTCTCCTGAATTGCCCTGAGAACTTCTCCGTTCACATCGAAAGGCGCAAGGGATTCGGGGGCCGGATTGGTCAGCACCCAGCGTTCATTCCTCTTCATGAGGGCTGCAAGCCGGTCGTACACCAGTCCGGGGAACGGAAGGCCAATCACGTTCGTGTTCGAAACATCGATCTTGCGGTGAATTGATGCCCCCACCCCGGCCAGAAGCCTTTCTTCATTCTTATATTGAGGTCCCTCAAAGTAGCCAAAGGCCCCGGCATCGATCCCCTTCCCCAACCCGCGAATGATGCGGGGACGCTCCTTGTAGAAGGGGCCGAGATCGCATACGAGGCGGAATTTCTTGTTGGCTGCCTGCACCTCATCGCGCAACAAGTAGAAATACGTCAGGACATTCTCCGCTGCTTTTCGCTCGATTTCTTCGTCGCTCTTCCATTCCCTGATCAGGTACGGCCCGCCGTTGCGGCCGGCATAAAGAGACGAGGTGAATTCGAAGCCGGCTCCGCTGTCATTCGTCCACACATGGATGAATCCGATCTGCGGTACCTCTGCGAGGAGAGCCCGGACGAGATGGCGATAATGGTCCTGGACAGCGGGGTGAGCCATGGCGAGGGTGTAACGGGGAAGAAAGCTTTCACGGGGGTGGTCCACCCTGGCCCCTCTCAAATAGGGGTATTCCCGCCAGAAGGATTCCGGCATTGAACGGGGCGAATTGATGTGGAGGCCGGGGACAAGTCCGTGTTCGAGTGCGAGCGAAGCCGTGCGTTTCAGAGAGGCGAGATTGGCGCGAAGGTAGTCTGCCGGATAGTAACCTTTGGAGAGCGGGGATTCCACGAATTGGTCCAGATCGGGGCTGTAGTCATAGAACCAGGAATAGACGTCGCCCGGGGGACCTGATTCGAGCGCCCGATCGGCGAGCCTATTCACTGTGACGTGGGTAAATCCCAGGCGCGCGAGCTGATTCACGTAGGATTCCGGATCGAAACCGCGTGCCATCCGCTGACTGCCGACCAGGAAATCGCTCAGGTTCCGGAGCCAGAAAAAGGCAGGCCCCGCCCCCTTCGTGCGCCCTCGTTGTTCCCGCTTCCTCATCATATGTTCAGGAAACGCCCAATTCCTTCCGTACGATTCGGGTTCCCGCGACCATGGCCTTCAATTTTCCGAAAGCCCGGGCACGCGGCATGAATTTCATTCCGCAGTCCGGCACGACATACATTCGGTTCGCGGGAATATGCTTCAACGCCTGGCGTATCCTCGCCGCCACAATCTCTGCAGTCTCAATCTTTTCATCCTTCACATCGATCACCCCTACAGCAACCTCCTTGTCGGTCTTGTACTGATCGAACAATTCGAGGCCGACGCCGTCCGACACTGCAAACTCAAGACAGAGCTGGTCTGCCTCTACCTCAAGGAGCGCCGGGAATAACTCGGCATATTGACCCTTGAAGAGCTTCTTCAGCTTGTAGTTGCCGTAGCACACATGGACGGCGATCTTGGCGTTAATTCCTTTGACCATGCGGTTGAACGATTCCACCAGCCACGGCATATCCTGAGGATAGCCAACCCATACAGGCTCGTCAATCTGAATAAAGTCGCATCCTGCGGCCGCAAGTCCTTTCAACTCCACATTCAGGATATCGGCCAGGTCAAAAATGAGATCCTTATCGGTCTTGTAGAACTCATTCGTTGCACGTTTTGCCAGCATTTGGGGGCCGGTGACGCAGACCTTTGCCCTGGCGACGGCGTGGTCCTTCAAAAACGTAAAGTGCGCATCCATTCCGAGGCTCTGCTTCCACCCGACCTTTTCAACAATCACCGGATCGGGCATTTGGATGCTCGGATCGAGATTGCCGATCTGGTGCATTTTCGCATGCTCGAAATCGAAACCATGAATGCGTTTGGAAAAGAAGTAGACCATAGTCTCGCGCCGGATCTCGCCGTCGGTAATGACATCGACGCCCGCCATTTCCTGGTCTTTGATCGCCGATTTCACTGCGTTGTCATGGGCTTCTTCTACTTCGGCGGGGCTTAACGTTCCCTTGGCTCCCAGCTCACGCACAAGATCAAGCCATCGGGGAAAAGAGTAGCTTCCGATGACCGAGGTCGGAAGAAGCGGAAGTTCAGGGAATTTTCGCGGAGTCAAAGACGGATCCTTTCACAGGGGTGAGATCTTTCGACGGAGACCGCATCACACAGGAGCGGCTATCGCTTCATGCAGCCTGCAGATGAAATTGGGGTAACCGCGTCAGATAGTTTCCATGACATCAAAGGCGGTTACCCCAATTTCGCGTTACAATTGCACGCCGTGCTTGCGCACGGTGTTTACTTCATCGAGAACGACAGCGACACCCGATGTGCCGCATCGAGAAGTTCCATCTGGGTGAAGGAGTAATCGATCCGCAGATGGTAGTCGGCCAGTGTGGTCATGAATCCCGCACCTGCCGAGAGTCCCTCGATTGAGGTCTTTATGGCGCTTCGGAAGCTCGATCCGCCGTCATCAACGCCGGAATAGTTCAGCTTGTATCCGCCCCGGACCGAGATCATGTTCATGAAGGTGTACTCGGCTCCAGAATAGAAATACTGGAGGCCGTCCTGAGGCTTGACCGCGTCGACCGAAACTGTCAGGAGGCTGTTCTCATCCTTCAACGGCGAGATGGATGTCCCGATGCTGAAGGTAAGGGGAATCGCTGCCGCATAATCATAGAACTTGATATCCCCTCCGAGGTTGTTGATTCGGGCGCCGATCTTCCAGTCCATAACGCCGATGGAATAGACCGAGCCGAAATCGAATGCGAC
Organism: Bacteroidota bacterium; assembly: GCA_035291905.1. GTDB lineage: Bacteria > Bacteroidota > Ignavibacteria > UBA10030 > UBA10030 > JACPLA01. The sequence continues at coordinate 1,645 of DATDRF010000245.1, read as the reverse complement.
GGAGCTTGCCGAGCGGCTGTCAATCGATTCATTGATGAGTTTCACCGTGGCACCGAGGGACAGCTGTTCCGTCACTTGTCGTGCATAGGAAAGCTGAACAAGCAGATCCATATAATCATAGGTGCTGCTTGTCTGATCGTCGATTTGCAAAGCCTGGAGGCTCGGGTTGCCGGGATAGACGTCGCGGTCTGCCGGGATGTCCGACACACCGAACGTCATGACGCCGAGTCCGACGGTTCCGATACCCTCCAGATTGTAGGTAACGGCCAGGGCATTCTGAGTGAGGTCCGCGATCCACATATTGTAATTCACGGAAGCCTGGAGCGTGTAGGACTTCAACCCAATGCCGGCGGGATTCCAAAACATATTTGCAGCATCACCTTCGAGCGATGTTGTAGCAGATCCGAGCCCCACTTGCCGGGCTCCGACTCCTACCTTCAGGAAGGCAGCGCTGTTGATACCCGTCTTCCGATTCTGCCCCAGCAGAAACTGCGGCACAGAAACGAGGAGAGCGAGAATGAAATATACACAGAGTCGTTTCATGGACATATCCTCGGAAAAGTGATTTTTATCGCAATATCGCGAAATGACCCATTTTCTGGCTGCCTGAAGGTGATTCCACGACATAAATATAAAGCCCGCTTGCCACCTCGATACCGTCCTTGGAGAACATATCCCAGAATATGCTACCGTTGTTGGGATTCGACGATTGGAACTTGATCTGGTCGATGATTTGACCTGCCACATCAAGGATGGTTATCGTGCACTCGGGGGGCAGATTATAGAATAACAGCTTATGGTCGTACACATTCGAGAAATTGTCATGCAACGCCGCTCTCTTGTAAGGGTTCGGGCGAACTCCCACATTCGAAACTTCACCGCTCGGAGCAAGGGCGGAAGAGACGATATGCACGCCGCCCAATGTTGCTGCGTTGTAGTTGGCATTGACGGTCGCAAACGGGAACGTCCTGTGCCAGAGACCGTCTGTGCCGTTCCGATTCGTGTAGTGTGTTTCGATTCTCGTCGTTGTTTCGCCGCCGGGGCCGGTATAGGTTCCCTCCTTGTAGGCAGAAACGTAGTACCAGTACGAGAACCCAAGGACCACATCCGGATCTATATACTTGTAGGAATACGGGAGAGTTCCTGTCTGCAGAGTCCCCAGTTGACCCGCGGGAACGGTCTTGAGGAGTTCCCATGTGCCCCACGTATCGGGTTGGTAGAGACCGGTTTGAGCCGAAGAATTGACTGCCGCGAAAGCGTCAAATTTCGGATTCACCGGTTTCTTGAGAGTATCCTTTGCTGCTCCGACAACCATTTGCTCTTGAAAACGGTCTGCCAGGCGCAGTCCTTCAGTGAGCCATGACTTCTTCAAGAAATTCGACGATTTCCAAATCTTGTATCCGCCAAACTGCGGATCGCTTTCTGCAGTATTATCCCATTGGATTTCCACTGTCTTCGCAAGTGTGTTGGACACCTTCATTGCAGGGAGATTCGGAAGGGTTGGCAGGGCGAAGTTGTTCGCATAAGCCCATCGCGCCGCCCGCACGGATTTTTGGATTCCTTCGAGCCGATAGCCGCCTACAAGAGCCATGACAACTGTGATCGTGGAATCTTTGGCAATAGACACCGGGCCAACACCGCTAAA
>DATDRF010000244.1:0-20886 GCA_035291905.1 Bacteroidota bacterium | reverse complement strand
AGGTTCTTGTAGAAATCGAATACCTTGCCCGGGTTCTTGGTATTGATTTCCCAGTGTACAATTGGCGCACCCATAGAAAGACTCCTTTTGATTTTGTTGGGAGGATTGAGGAGAATCTGATTCGTTTCACCTCTTGGTTATGCTCCAGAGAAGCTGGACAAACGGGTCAAAAATGATATTGGCCACGGGTCGGCCGCTCCACGGAATGCGGATGATTGCTTCCGCTTCAGCGGGGACGTCGACCGTTGCTGCCACGGACTTCCCATCATCTGTTTCTATTGCAAGTCTCAATGGGAAGCGATACGGAACACCAGACTGCTGCACAGTAAGGCGAACCTCGCGATCCGACTCCAGTGTATTCCATTCAAACGATGCCTTGATGAAGCCCGGGCGACGCAACCATTGGTCGAAAAACCATCCTAGCTCCATTCCAGAGCTTGCTTCCATGGCTTGCTGAAAATCCCGTGAAGATGCTGATCGATGCTTGTAGTGCTCGTAGTACAGGCGCATTCCGGCATAAAAGGCCGTATCTCCCACAGTCGATCGAAGCATATGCAGAATCCAGGCTCCTTTTTGATAGCTGTTTGAATTGAGGAGGGCCATGAGCCGCGATTCCGCCGTGTCGATGACCGGCCGCTGCGTCGTTGTTCGCGAACGGAGGATCCCGTCTCTCATATGCGTCATCGACGCTCGAAAGGTCGAATCGCCCTTGTCGTGTTGCCTCCAGAGCTCGGCCCAATAGGTGGCAAACCCTTCCGAGAGCCACAGATGCGGCCAGTCCGCGGGGGTCACTGCGTCGCCGAACCACTGATGAGCGGTTTCATGCGCAATAAGGCCGGAGTTGATTTGCCTCCTCTTGAATCCCTGGTCGAAGTAGAAAATGGCGCTCGCGTTTTCCATCCCGCCAAATATTGTTGAGCTCTGGATATGGTCGAGTTTTTCGTACGGGAACGGACCGATCGTCCTGGAAAAGTACTCGACGATATCAACGGCTTCCTCAAATGGGCCGGGAATGTATCCCTGATCCTCAGGGAACGCGTGCACGGCCTGAGGAATGCCGCCAGGAAACTCGCTTAAACCGGTTGCGGTCATTCGGAGTTTCTTGGAGACCAGCGGCGCTGCCGCAATGACCATCACATAAGTGGGTATTGGACGCTTTGTCTCCCAGACCGTAAGCCTGCGAGGGGTTGAGGGATTGTCTCCTCCCAAAGGGACAGATTTGACGCAAGCTCCGTTGGCAATAACGGTCAGATTCGCGGGTGCATCGATCCTCCACGTAACCGTCGCCTTGTCACCGGGGTGGTCGACGGTCGGCAGCCAATGCCGCGCCCGGTTCGGCCAATTGTCCCCAAACGCCGTCCATCGGCCTTGAGCTTCCCTGATGATAAGACCATCCTTTACGATTCCCTCGTACCCAATGTCAACCCGGAACGTGTCGGGAACCGAACGTGGCATCGGGAGATTCACGTACAATCCCGCGCTGTCCTGCCGAAATGCAGTCGATCGGTCGTTTATCCGCAGAGTTATGACGTGCTTGTCAACAAGATCCAAACGGAAGGCCCCTTCGCGTGCCGTTTGTCTCACGGAGATTTCGGTCGACCCGCGGATGAACGAGCCTGAATCGGGGATCTCAAGTGAGAATTCATAATGCAGGACGTCGAATCCGGGCCTGGGAATAGGGGCTTCTTGGGCATAACTGGCTCCGGGGGCGGTCAAACCGCAGAAGAGGAGCGACCGTAGAGTCAAGGCGATGGATTTCGGGGTCACAGTGCCGCGAATGTACGCTGTGGTCATAGGAGAGTCAAGGCGATGGATTGGGGAGGCAGAACTGCGGGGCGTCGTGCTCGAGAAGTCCGCCTTAAATTCTTTGTGCGATCTGGGCCGCATTCGTGGCAGGGGAGTGAGAGGTGTCACGAAACTTCGTCGTGTGACAAATGTCACACGTTTCCACAGGTGAGCGGTGTAAATTTTCCTCCGGCATTACCTACCAGGATGTCAATTCTTCCGCAAGAGAGTTCATATACGCAGAAAATCACGAGGTGTTGCACAGGCACATAATTTGAATCTCCTTTGTCAACATTTTTCCTCCCAAAAATGGATTGGCAAAATAGTAGCTCCCTACAACTTGTTTTAAATGATCTGAACGAGATTGCCGCTGACGCGTATCGTCATCGCATTCGCACCCGAGCAAAGAAAGGGGGGAATGGGGTTTACGATGCAAGCAACGGCGGTTTTGTTTATCTCCTTCCCCGCCGCTTCGAGCTGAACAAGAGAGCTCGGTTCGAGGTCGTTCGAATCCTGCCGAATGCCATCGTTGTGAAAGCCGTGTCTCTCGAAGGTGCAGATTGCTACATGCAGGCCGTTGTTGACGGACGCGGTCAGCTCACGAATCTTGAATTCCCCTCTTCTCAGGCACGACCGTCCATTACCGTGCCGGATGAGCGACAGAGGCTTCCGCTTCCGCGGCCCCTTCCGGTCAACGCTGTTCGCGCTCATCACGCCCGCCCCGCAAAAGTCTACGAGGACTTCTGACCATGGACATCGCATTGATACTCCTGCTTGTGCTTCTTGTCTACTCAGTCGCCGTGTTTCTCTTCATGCGATTCTTTGCGTTCATCAGAAACTGTGATTCAGAGATGAGGACGATGATAGGGAGTAAACGCGTCATTGGGCGTTTTCCTGTTGTACCTTCCAGAAAAAAGAGATCGAAGAAGGTACGAGCTCCCCGATTGGCCCACGCCTGAGTTCACATTCGCAGGAACATCTTTCCCGGCAGTTGCTTTACCAACCCTTTGAATTCCAGCGATAGCAGAGAAACAAGTGTATCCGGCGTCGACATGCGTGCCCGGTCCGAAATCGCGTCGATATGCATCGGATCGTCCCCGAGCAGCCCATGGACGGTTTGCTCGAAAAGTGTCAAGGGCGGGAGTGGGCGTTGTACGCGATCCCGCTTGAGGATCGGCCTGAGCTTGACTTGGAGTTCATCTACTATGTCTTCAACACTGTTGATCAACGTGGCTTGTCCTTCTCGAATGAGTTTGTGCGGTCCCGAGCTTCGCTTTTCGAAAACGCTCCCTGGGACGGCAAACACCTCCCGGTTTTGATCGAGCGACGTGGTGGCGGTAATCATTGCTCCTCCGTCTTCCAGTGATTCTACGATGACCGTTCCAAGAGCGAGGCCGCTGATGATGCGGTTCCGCCTGGGGAAGTGCGGGGCATCGGGCTTTGTCCCCATGGGAAACTCCGAGAGCACAGCCCCCGAGTGGGCAATCCTTCGCATGAGGTCGCGGTTCTCGGGTGGGTAGGGGATGTCAATGCCGGATCCGATTACTGCGAGTGTCCTTCCTCTTGCGTCAAGGGCGGTTAGGTGTGCGATCGTGTCAATTCCGCGTGCAAGGCCGCTGATCACCGTAAGGCCAAGTCCCGTGAGCGCAGCGGCAAGCGAAGCGGCCGTCTTCTGACCATAAGGGCTAGGCTTCCGAGTACCGACCACTGCAATGGAAAAAGCATCGCGGGGGTCGAGTTTTCCGGAGACAAAGAGAAGCGGTGGAGGATCGTAGATCTTCTTGAGGAGGTCAGGGTAGTCGTCATCCCAGAGGGTGATGACGTCAACCCCGGCCTTTTCGGCTCTTGAGAGCTGGTTGTCGGCAAATTGTCTGTCAATCTCGCGCGGGATGGCGGCGGCAAGCGAAATGTCAATTCCCTTCACACGGACCAATTCACGAGGTGTGGCCTTGAGGACATTTTCCGGACTCTTGAAGTGAGCGACAAGGGATCGGATCTTCAGCGGGCCGAGACGCGGGACAGCAGACAAGCAGAGCAGGCTGTGGACATCAGACATGTTTCCCCCCAAAAATCGGTTGACTATTCTTCCAACGAATACCCGTCGACGACGGCGACTATGACTGTGTGAACAGGTACATCTTTTCGTTGAAGGATTTGCTGCGCACCGGCGCCTTCCTGGATAGCCAGAACGGTGTCCCCCACACCCGCGTCGACATCATCGACGGCGAGGATATCTCGGCCGCTCAGTGTGCCGTCAAGATTCATCGCCTGAATGAGCAGAAGCTTGCGGTCCTTCAATGAGGGATTCTTTTGAGTCGAAACAATCGTGCCCGTTACCTTGCAGAGTATCATGGCCTCCCTCGTGGTTATGAATCGGGATGCACTGCCCGGCTGAACTCGCCCACGAGCTCGTCGGCCCGGGCCTTGTCGCCGGCTTCCGCGATCACGCGCAGGATGGGCTCAGTGTTGGACTTTCGCACATGCACCCATGAATCGGGGAAGTCAACCTTGAGCCCGTCGATCGTCGACACGGTTCCCCGGTCCGCAAAACGGCGTTTGAGACGGTCGAGAACTTCGTCGGGGTTGAGTGAACCGATGTCGATCTTCCCTTTCGTGATAGAGTATTGGGGAAGTGACTGCTTGAGTTGCGAGAGCGTTCCGCCGGATTCCGCCAGGTGCTGCAGGGTAAGCGCTATTCCCACGGAGGCATCGCGGCCCAGATGGGCTTTCGTGAGAATCACGCCGCCGCTCCCCTCGCCACCGACGATGGCGCCTATCTCCTTCATCTTCTTCGCCACGTTGATTTCCCCCACGGCGGTCCGGATGGATTCCGCCCCGTATTGTCGGGCGATATCATCAACCGCCCTCGTTGTGGAGAGGTTGGTGACAACCCGAAGAGGACCGTGGGTCTTCTTTCTCCCTCTTTGCGATGAAGCCGTTTCGCACTCAAGGACAAACTTCACGACGCTGGCGATGGTGTATTCCTCGCCGAACGGTTCTCCTCGCTCATCGATCAACACCAATCGGTCGACGTCGGGATCCACAGCGATTCCAAGATCTGCTTTCTCCTGTTTGACGCGGCGCCGAAGTGATCCGAGGTTTTCGGGCAAGGGCTCAGGGGCGTGTGCGAAAACCCCGGAAAGATCGCAGTTCATTTCGACCACCCTGCACCCCAGCTTGCGAAGGAGGGGAGGAACAATGACGGCGCCGGCGGCATTCACACAGTCCGCTACGACCTTGAATCTCCTTTTTCGAAGGCCCCGGAGATTGAGATACGGAAGATCAAGAATGGCCTGAATGTGATCGTCGACAAATTCCTCAGCGGGTGTGTGCCGGCCCATTTTGTCCCAGAGGGCATAAGTGCGGTTCGGAGAATCTGCGATGGCCCAGAAGTCGCGGTTCTGCTCGGCATCGAGAAACAGCCCTGTAGAATCAAGGAATTTGAGGCCGTTCCAGATCAGCGGATTGTGGCTTGCGGTGATGGAGATCCCCCCGGCGGCTTTCGAGCGCTCGACGGCGAGCTGGATGGTGGGCGTGGGGCAGGTCCCTATGGCAACAACGTCGCAGCCCATGGAGAGGAGCGTGGACGATACAATATGAGCGATGGGCTTGCCTGTTATACGTCCATCGCGGCCTATGACAATCCTTCCCCTTTTGCAGTATTCGGCGAAGGCCGACGTGTACTTGACAATCGTCTCAGGTATAAGGCTTGAGCCGACAATCCCCCGAATTCCCGAAATACTTACCATGAGTGACACAGGTGGTCCCAAAAGTGCGGAGCAATGTACAAAACGACGGTTGGAGAAGCAACCTTGAATGTTAGTGGGTGCTTGAGTACTTTTGGATTAAGAAAGACGTCCGATGCAACTCGAGGACAAAGAGAAAAGAGAGCTCCTTCGTATTGCGCGTTCCAGCATCGATTCAGTTCTCCGCGAACTTCACGAGGAAGTCAACCCGGGAACTGCACAACTGCAGGAGCCGAGAGGAGTCTTTGTGACCTTGCGTCGGGGAGGAGAACTGAGAGGCTGCATTGGGTATGTCGAGGCCCGGCTGCCTCTTGTCGAGGCGGTCAAAGAGGTTGCCGTCAAGGCGGCCATGGAGGACCCAAGGTTTTATCCCCTGTCTCTCAAGGAGCTTGGATCTATTGAAATCGAAATTTCCGTCCTCTCACCTCTCTTGCGTATCACCGACCCCCAAGCCATCGAAGTCGGGAAACATGGCCTTGTCATCGACGCGGGATTTGCCCGTGGCCTCCTGCTCCCGAGTGTTCCCGTTGAATACCATTGGACCCGGGAGGAGTTTCTCGGGCACACAGCACTGAAGGCGGGATTGCCTCAAGATATCTGGAAAACCGATCAGGCCCGGATCTACTCTTTCACGACTGAGACGTTTTCCGAAGCGGAACTTCATCAGGTTCATTGATCATGTCTACGATTCGTCCACCTGCGGTAGCGGGTCTGTTTTATCCGGGCCTTCAAACAGTGCTCAGCAGGAATCTTGACGAGCTGATGTTGCGGGCGGCAACCCATGGGAAACAGGGAAAACTGAAGGGATTGATAGCGCCTCATGCGGGGTATGTCTATTCGGGGTATACGGCGGCAACCGGATACAAGCTTCTCAAAGAGAGGCCGTTCAGTTCTGTCATCATCGTCGGCCCGAGTCACCGCGAGTATTTCAACGGCGTGTCGATCTACGACGGCGACGCATTCAAAACACCTCTGGGCGATGTCGAGGTGGATGCCGGCCTCAGGGACCAGCTGGTTCATGCGTGGAAGGATATTGCCTTGACAGACACGGGTCATGCTGCCGAGCATTCCGTTGAAGTGCAGCTCCCTTTCCTTCAAAGAGTCCTGGGGTCTTTTTCCTTCGTTCCCGTTGTCATGGGAGACCAAAGGCGAGAATACTGCAATCGTCTTGCGGAAGCCATTGGAGAGGTTTGTGCCGGCAAGGATGTTCTTCTTGTGGCAAGCAGCGACCTTTCCCACTATCATCCATACAAAGTCGCAATTGAACTCGACCGGATGGTTTTGAACCAAATCGAGCACTACGATCCGGAAGGACTCATGGAAAAGCTGGAGGCCGAGGAGCTTGAGGCCTGCGGCGGCGGTCCCGTCGCGGCTGTTATGATGGCCGCCCGAAAACTTGGCGCGAATTCATCGCAAATCCTCCATTACTGCAATTCCGGGGACGTATCGGGGGAAAAAGATGCAGTGGTAGGATATGTCTCTGCAGCACTTTTCCAGGAAGAATAATTGGCCGGTAACACCAGGAAGCTGAAGGTTACGATAGTCGGTGCAGGGAGCGTCGGAACGACGCTGGCTCGATTGCTGAAAAGTCGCGGGCATTCGATCGTTGCAGTGATCAGCAAGAATCGGAAATCGGCACGCACCCTTGCGCGTCTCCTTCATTGTCGGGTTGCAGGCGACGATGTCGCTTCAATTCCCGCAGAGACCTCATTTCTCCTCATTGCAGCTCCCGAAAGCGCCATTGAATCGATCGCGGGTTCCATTGCTTCGCTGAGCGGATTGGCGTTCGAGAGGATGTTTGCGGCGCATACTTCAGGAACGCTTTCGAGCGCGGCATTGTCTCCACTTGCCGACAAGGGAGTGCGGACATTCTCCTTTCACCCGATTCAATCCTTCCCCAGAACCATGGCGGCCTCCATGTCCCTCGCATCGATGCGGGGGGTCTGGTACGGGTTCGAGGGGCCCGGCACAACGCGTTCGTTTGCACGCACGTTGTCGTCTTCCCTCGGCGGCAAATTTCTGCAAGTTCCGAAAGAGAAGAAAATTCTGTATCATCTTACCTGTGTTTTTGCTTCGAACTATCCCGTTGTGATCCTTGGAGCGGTTGAACGCCTGGCAAAGCAGATTTCGGGCGGTGATGTATCTCCCTTCAGGAAACTGTTTGACTCGAGCAGTGAGAACGCATTTCGCCTGGGGGCGTCGAAAGCCCTGACGGGGCCTGTCGCCCGGGGCAGCTCGGCAATAATTCATCGCCATATGGCGGAACTGGGTTCGAAGGAACCAGAGCTGCTTCCTGTATACAGCACTCTCGGACTCTACGCTCTTGAGATTCTTCGTGAAAAAGGTTTGTTGAACGAGAATGACTTGAAGCAAATAGAATCACTTCTGACGGGTAATGATGATCGTTGATTATCACACGCACACGTCATTGTGCAAGCATGGCGAGGGGTCGATCGAGGATTATGTTCGAAGGGGAATCGAACTGGGGTTGCACGAAATAGGCTGCTCGGAACATGTGCCTATGCCCGAAGGGTTTGATTCCGTACACCGGATGGATATCTCTCAATATTACGCCGATTATGCCCCGGCTGTCGGTGCGCTGAAGGAAAAATACAAAGATCAGATCGTTGTGCGGCGAGGGATTGAGGCTGATTATTTTCCGGGCACCGAGGACTGGATAAACGGATTCATTCGGGAAAATTCATTCGATTATGTTATTGGGTCGGTTCACTTTATCGGTGAATGGGGATTCGATAATCCCGTGTTTGTGCACCATTACGAGGAGCGGGATATCGATTCGACATATGAGGCCTACTTTGAGGCCATCAGGAAGTCGGCGCGAAGCGGACTCTTTGACATTATCGGGCATTGCGACCTTGTCAAGAAGTTCGGGCATCGGCCAAAGAAGGATCTCACCGATATCCTGAGAGAGACGATGAAGGTGATCGCGGATCACCATATGTGCATCGAGATCAACACTTCCGGACTGCGAAAGCCGGTGAAGGAAATCTATCCATCTGAGCCTATTCTGTCGTTTGCGAAGGAGTTCAAGATCCCGCTGACCTTGGGATCGGACGCCCATTCACCGGAAGATGTGGCCAGGGATTTTGACAAGGCGGTGGCCCTGGTTGATCGATACGGGGGAGGAAAAATCACTGTTTTTGAGGAGAGGAATCGAAGGGAAGTTTCCGTTCATTAATTGAAAACGGCCTTCAGACATGACTACCGAAACGCTTCTCGTCGAACGAAAGAACGCGGTTGCCCGCGTGACGATCAACCGGCCCGACAAACTGAACGCGCTCAATGCTCAGGCCAAGAAAGAGCTGAATCAGGTTTTTGAAGAATTGAAATCGGATCCGGGGGTCAATGTCGTGATTCTCACCGGTGCGGGAGAGAAGGCCTTCGTTGCAGGCACCGACATCAAAGAACTCACCGCTCTCAATGCCGAGTCCGGAAAGGAATTCTCTTCCGGCGGCCAGCGAGTTTTCGATCTGATCGAAAATCTGGGCAAACCGGTCATCGCTGCCGTCAACGGTTATGCCCTGGGCGGGGGCTGCGAGCTTGCGTTGGCGTGTCACATCCGCGTTGCTTCCGAAAACGCGAAATTTGGCCAGCCTGAGGTCAATCTTGCTGTCATCCCCGGCTACGGCGGAACGCAACGGCTGGCTCGTCTCATCGGGAAGGGCCGTGCCCTTGAGATGATTCTCACCGGTGATCCGATCGATGCAGCGGAAGCCCTCAGGGCAGGCCTTGTGAACAAAGTTGTTCCGGCGGCGGAACTGCTGCCGGCCTGCGAGGCAATTGCGGAGAAGATTGCCTCCAAAGGACAGATAGCGGTTCGTTTGGCTTTGAAAGCTGTAAACATGACCCAAGAAACAAACCTGACCGACGGGCAGGAGCTCGAGGCGAGCCTCTTTGGCCTCTGCTGCGGCTCCGAGGATTTCCATGAGGGGACAAAGGCCTTCATGGAAAAGAGGAAGCCGGTGTTCAGGAACAAATAGGCTCTCTGCACGGAGGATACCATCAGCAAGGATCAAAAACCCGCTTCGGCGGACCAATCGAAAATCATGGAAAAGATTGTCTCTCTGGCCAAAAGGAGAGGCTTTGTCTTTCAGTCGAGTGAAATCTACGGTGGATTGAACGGATGCTGGGACTACGGCCCGCTGGGCGTTGAGATGCTGAACAACCTCAAGCAGCAGTGGTGGCGCGCCATGACGTACCGGGAAGACGTCGAGGGAGTCGATGCGTCGATCCTGATGCATCCACGGGTCTGGGAGGCCTCGGGCCATGTCGAGAATTTTACCGATCCCATGGTCGATTGCAAACAATGCAAGGCCCGCTACAAACTTGATATTCTTTTTGATGAATTATCCGTCAAGAAGAAGAAGGAGATCCTACGGGAGCTTGAACCGGGTAAATTCGAAGGTCAGGTTAAGGACGACCGCGTCATAGAGGAATTCGAGAAGAGGCTGGAGAGGGCGCCTGAGATGGTGCATCTTCTCTCCTGCCCCAATTGCGGTAACAAGGGGACCTTCACGGATGCCCGAAAGTTCAACCTCATGTTCAAGACGTTCGTCGGCCCGGTCGAAGATTCTTCCGCGGTCGTTTTTCTGAGGCCTGAAACCGCCCAGGGGATCTTCGTTAATGCTCTGAACATTCAGTCTGCGTCTCGTCAAAAGGTCCCGTTTGGCATCGCTCAAATCGGTAAGGCTTTTCGGAATGAGATCAATACGAAGAATTTCCTTTTCCGTACGCGGGAATTTGAGCAGATGGAGATGCAGTTCTTTGTCAAACCCGGATCTGACGACCACTGGTTTGAGTATTGGCGTTCGGAGCGAATGAGCTGGTTTGAGAAGCTGGGCTTGAGAAAGGAAAGGCTTCGATGGCACCAGCACGCTCCGGACAAGCTCGCCCATTATGCGAAGATTGCCTACGACGTAGAGTATCAGTTTCCCTTTGGCTGGGGCGAAATCGAGGGGGTTCACAACCGCACCGACTACGACCTCTCACGTCACCAGCAGTTCTCGGGAAAGAGCATGGAGTTCTTCGACGAGGAATCGAAGGGGAAGTTCATTCCTTATGTGATAGAGACTTCGGCCGGCGCAAGCCGATCGTTCATGGCTTTTCTTGTGGATTCCTATCACGAGGAAGAGGCGCCGACAGGTGAGGGAGGAATGGAAATGAGGGTTGTCCTGCGGCTCAATCCAAAGCTTGCCCCCACGAAGGTCGCCATCTTTCCGCTTGTGAATCGGGATGGTATGCCGGAGACTGCACGGAAAATTGAGGCCGATCTTCGGCCGCTCATAAGGGTCTTCTACGATGAAAGCGGTGCGGTGGGACGCCGTTACAGGCGTCAGGACGAAGTCGGAACGCCGTACTGCGTGACTGTCGATTCACAAACTCTCCAGGATCAAACGGTCACGGTCCGCGACCGGGATTCCATGCAACAGGACAGGGTCAACGCCTCTCAACTGCGGACCTATTTCACGGAAAAGCTTCTCTCATAATGTCAGGTACGTCATCAGTCGGATTGGCACGGAGCAAAGTGCCGGGATGGATGATTGTCCTCATGAGTTCCGGCCTTCTCTTTGTAGAGGGCAACGCCCAATGGCTTGCGGATTCGAGCATAGACAATCGCATCCAAAGGGGAATCAAGCACATCTATAATCTCGAATTCTATGACGCGGATAAGCAGTTTGATGAAGTGATCCGAATGCGGCCGGAACATCCGGCGGGGCCGTTTTTCAAGGCAATGACCCAGTGGTGGCGCATTCTGAGCAATTTCGATGACGAATCGCAGGATGGTCGTTTCTACGACATGCTTGAGGAGGTCATCGACATGTGCGACAAAATGCTGGAAAAGAATCCGGATGATGTCACAGCGCTCTTTTTCGAGGGTGGATCATTGGGATTCAGAGGCCGACTTCGGGCCAACCGGGGAAACTGGTTCGGCGCGGCGCGCGACGCGATTGCGGCCCTCCCCATCGTTCAGAAAGCGTACGAATTGGACCCTAAGAACAACGACATCCTCTTGGGGATGGGCATCTACAACTACTACGCCGAGATAATCCCAGTCGAATATCCGATTGTCAAACCGTTCATGGTTTTTCTGCCGAGCGGGGATCGGAAAAAGGGGATAGAGCAGCTCAGAAGCGCGGCCAAGCATGCGAAATACGCCGGGACGGAGGCGAGCTACTTTCTCGTGCAAAACTATTTTCTCTACGAAAAGGACTACCAATCGGCCCTTCTTCTGGCCAAGCAACTGAACGAAGACTTCCCGGGCAATCCTGATTTCCATCGATATTTGGGACGATGCTTTGTCAGTGTCGGTAATTGGGAAGAGGCATTTCGCGTCTTTTCCCATGTACTGGATCGAGTCACTCGCAGGGCCGTGGGATATGATGATCACGACGGCAGAGAGGCATACTACTATGTTGGAAAGTACCTCTTTGCGAAATCCAACGACGCTGATGCGCTTGTCAATTTCCAGAAGTGCGATGAACTCTCTGACAAGATAGACAAGGACGGTGCGTCGGGTTTTGCATCAATGGCGAATCTTCACATTGGGATGATTTATGATCTTCAATCAAAACGCGGGGAGGCCCGAAGCAGGTATCGGGAGGTTCTCGGGATGAAGGCATTTGAGAATACCCATGCCGAAGCCCGCAAGTATCTTCAGCAGCCTTACAGGCGCCCATTCAAATGATTGAAATCTTCCTCCTCGGTCTTGCCGCTGCAGCCGCCGAGATCACCGGCGGATTGATCATTGTTTTGAAAAAGAACTGGCCAAGGCGGCTGCAGGAGACACTGCTGGCTTTGGGGGCGGGATTCATGCTGGCACTGGTGCTCTTGAAGCTTATTCCCCTCAGCATTGCCGCCATCGGTGAGTCGGCTGCCCTCATGGTGATGGTGGGCTTCGGTGTGATCCATTTCTTCGAGCACGCGGTTGTGAGCCATCTGCATTTTGGGGAGGAAACTCATGCGGAGGTGATGATGTCAAAAGCAGCCACGCTTTCCGCATTTACGGGGCTTTTTATCCATTCCTTCTTTGACGGGTTTTCGATTTCATCCGGGATTCAGTTCAATTATTCGGTTGGCATTCTCATTTTCCTGGCGATCCTGCTGCACAAGTTTCCCGAGGGGCTGACGATAGGCTCCATTATGCACGCGGCGGGGTATTCCAGGCGGGTCGTTCTTCTTTCGGCGATAGGAGTGGGGCTTGCAACGATTCTGGGGGTTGTCGCGGTTGTTCTGCTCGCGAAGATCGACGAGAAGCTGATCGGGATGTCTTTTGCGTTCTCGGCCGGGGCTGCGATGTATGTAGGAGCCAGCGATCTGATCCCTGAAATCAACAAATCAAAAGACAGAATTCCGCCTCTTGTTGTTTTTGCAGGGATGCTGCTTTTTTACGTTACGGACCGCTTTCTTGAGGGGGTTCTACAGCCTTAGGCGATGTCAGAAATTCATACCGACGGAGATTCGGTGAATGCTTCCGATCTTGCCGTATGAATTGAGGGCATAGTCGATGACGTAGTCCTGCACGAGGATCCCTCCGCCGAAAGAGAACCCTGCCATTCCGGAAGTTGTGCCCAGCTTCAACTCGCGTCTCTTCTCATTGTCGAAACCGACTCTCAGGCGAACCGACTCGCTCATCAGGAATTCGGCTCCGATCGAAAACGCACTCAGGCGGTCGAAGAAGGAATTCTGCGATTCGTTGAGTTTGTGGAAGTTGAGATTCAGAAACACCGGGAGATGCTCGGGACGTTTCGTTATTCCGATCGTTATATCAAGCGGAAGGTTCTCGCGGACGCCGGCGTAAGTGTTGAATTGAGTGCCCAGGTGTCGGATACTGAGGCCGAGTGTAATCTGCTCCGAAGGAATTTGATACAGGAGCCCAGCCCCCATCGCTATCGCGCCTGAGCGAAAGCCGGCAATAGATGAATAGATTAATTCGAGGTTACCCCCCACGCTGAGGTTCTCTTCGATCATGGTTCCCCAACCGCCCGTCAGCGAAAGATCCTGGGCGCCGAAGGTGCCAAGTACATTCATCGACTCATCGGTCTCATCAAATGACCCATAGTCAATGAAATAGATTCCCGCGGCAAATGTCCCCAAATCGGGAACAGATTGTGCGTATGAAATTGCGCCGGCATTGACGTCGAGGAGATGCTTGACAAAACTCACTGAGCCTGCAGGTCTTTCGAGAGTGACCAGCGACGCGGGATTATAGAAAAGCAGATTCGGGTCGTTGGTCATCGACACGAAGCTTCCGTTGAGGGCCGAAGCTCTCGCATTCATGTCCAGGCGAAGGAAATCGAATGTCCCGTGATTCTGGGCGGAAACGTTGGGGGAAAAGAGCAGGAAGCAGAAAATGGTGCAGACGACTTTCATCGAAAAAATCTAACCAAGAAAGGGGTGAATTTCAAGGTGTGGATGCATTCCAGCATGAGGGAATTGCGAATCTTCGACATTTTGCATATATTAATGCGGTTCAAATGAAACATTGGAGGATTTGATGAAGCCGGGTATTCATCCAGATTATAAGCGTTCCATTGTGACGTGTGTTTGCGGCAATACGTTCGAAACACGCTCGACGGTGGGCAACCTGCACGTTGAAATCTGCTCAAACTGCCACCCATTCTTTACCGGGAAGCAGAAATTAGTGGATTCCGCCGGACGCGTTGAAAGGTACACAAAGAAGTATGGCAAACGGCAGAAGTCCGAACCGGCCTCTGCATCGTCATAAAACTTGTTGGTTTGTACAAACGGCGGAATGTATTGATCCAATGCATTCCGCTTTTTTTTGTTCGGAAACGCAGAGCTGAAGATTCGAATGTCGCAGCAGGACAACGATGGGCAATGAGCAAAACCAGACATCGGAAGTAACAAAGAAAGAGGACCTCTACGCCGGGCCGCGCGGGACGGCTGTGAAGATCCTCAACAGGATCGAACGATCCGACGCCTATCTCGATCGGCTCATCGACTCCGAAATGCGTGCGAACGAGATGAATGAGCTTGACAAGGGGCTCATGAATGAGATCGTCACAGGTGTGGTTCGATGGCGCGCGAAAGTCGACTGGGTTCTGACCGGTTTTTTCCACGGCAACTTCACCAAAGCGGAGACGAACATCAAAAATGCTCTCCGCGTCGCCCTCTATCAAATTCTCTTTCTCGACAAGGTGCCTCCTTCGGCAGCCGTCAATGAGTCGGTAGAATTCATCAAGCGACTGAGGGGGCAAAAAGTTGCCGACCTGGTGAACGCCGTCCTCCGAAACATCCTCCGGAACCTTGAAAATATCCGTTACCCCGATGTAAACGAGAACCAGATCCAACACCTCGCCGTCGTGCAGTCGCATCCCCAGTGGGTCGTCAAACGATGGGTCCAGCGGTTCGGGTTCGACGAAACGAAAAATCTCCTCGAGGCCAATAACACGCGCCCCGACCTCTCTCTGCGCGTGAACAGGTTGAAAATCGACTTCAACTTCTTCCTTTCCAAACTTGAAGGGCTTCAGGTGCAATTTGCACGCTCGGCGTATCTTGATTTCTTTGTGCGCGTAAAGCATATGGCGGGGATTGGAGCGTCCGAGATGTTCCGGCAGGGCTTTTTTGTGGTGCAAGATGAAAGTGCCGGCCTTGCCATCAAACTCCTGGACCCTCAACCGGGAGACCGCGTTATCGATCTCTGTGCCGCGCCGGGAGGCAAGACGACCTTTATCGGCGAATTGATGCGGAATACGGGTGAAATTGTCGCTGTCGATCGGTACGAAACGCGGCTCAATCTTGTGAAGAATGCCTGCCAAAGGTTGGGAATAGCCAACGCGCATTTTATTGCCGCCGATGCAGCAGAGATGTCGGTCCCGCCGGCTGACAAGGTGCTCGTCGATGCTCCATGTTCAGGGCTTGGCGTGCTTTCGAAAAAGCCCGATTCGAAGTGGAGACGAGAGGCCGAAGATCTCGAAGATCTCTGTGAACTTCAGCAGAAGATCATGGACAACGCTGCTGTGTTGGTAAAGCCGGGAGGAATTGTTGTATACAGCACCTGTACGACCGAACCTGAAGAAAACCTCGGGGTAATCCGATCGTTCCTTGAGAGGCATCCTGAATTTTCCGTGGAACCCGCCTCTCAGTTTGTTGATGCCAGGCTTGTTCATTCCGAAGGATTCGTCGAGACCTTTCCGCATCGCCACGCCATGGACGGATCGTTCAGCATACGTCTCAAGAAAGCATCTTCCTGAGATAGTTCTTTGTTTAGGAAGCGAAATCTCTCTATATTTCCTCCGCCTCATTCTCCTCTTTTTTGAAATCATACGGACAGGAAAGGAGACCCCCTATGCGGACTCTTGTTCTCAGCTGGACCGTTGTCGCCCTCGTCTGTATTGCGTTTCTCTCTCCACCGTCTCCCACGTTCGCCGACGATCCGCTGGCATCGACGTTTTCCATTGTTGGCATCGATCTTGAAAATGGCGATGTCGGAGTGGCGGTTCAATCGAAATTCCCCAATGTCAGAGCCGTGGTTCCGTGGGCCGATGTGGGCGTGGGCGCCGTGGCAACCCAGTCATTTGTTAACGTATCATACGGCCCCCGCGGGCTTACATTGATGCGAAACGGTGCAACCGCTGAAGAGGCTCTGAAAATTCTTGTTGCCACAGACAGTGCGCGGCATTCCCGGCAGGCGGGAATCGTTGACGCAAAGGGCAACGCCGCCAGTTGGACAGGAAACGACTGCTTTGACTGGGCCGGCGGGATTACGGGCCGGCAAAACGGAGGGAGGGGCGTCATCGTAACGGGAAAAGGGTTCGCAGCCCAGGGGAACACCCTGGTCGGGAAAGAGACCGTTGAAGCGATGGCTACAACCTATCAAAAGACAAAGGGCTCGCTTGCAGACAAGCTGGTGGCTGCTCTCGTGGCCGGCGGCAAGGCGGGCGGAGACAGGAGAGGAGAAGAATCCGCTGCTCTCATTGTGAAGCGAAAAGGAGCGGGGTACGACGGGACGACGGACGATTACATTGACATCAGCATTTATGATCATGCAAAACCCCTGCAGGAACTCGAGCGTCTCTATGCTCTCCACAAGCTCTATTTCTTTCGTACAGAGCCAGGGAATCTGATTGAAATCGACGCGGCGATCTGCAAGGAATTGCAGACGATCATGAAGAACAAAGCATACAAAGGGATGGAGTTCTATTCCGGTACCATCAATGGCGTCTTCGACGAAGCAACAAGAAAAGCGCTGCAAGACTTCATGGGCTGGGAGAACTATGACGTGCGAATTCGTAGCGACGACATGATTGATCGCGAAGTCCTGCAGGACATCCGAAAAAACTACTCGGTGTGGATTGAGAGACGGTAAGGCCTTCACCGAAGAATACTGAAAGAGTGATTTCATGAAAGTCATTATCAAACCCAGGCCTGTCGACGGGAAGGATTGGCCGAAAGGGATGCAGCTGGGAGAAAAACCCGTTCCCACTGTGGAAAGGCCGACCGATGTCATCATAAAGGTGCATGCCGGAGCGGTATGCGGAACCGACGTCGGCATCTATCAGTCAAAGGATTCGCTTCGCAAAGAGATGTTGAAAGCGAAGACTGATCCTGTGACGGTCGGGCATGAATTCTGCGGCCGAATTGTCGAGGCGGGCAAGGATGCCCTGTCTGATCTGGCTCATCTTGTGATCCAGAAGGCAAAGAGCGACCCGGCCCTGAAGAAGGTCGTGAAGAAGAAGACGGCGACGCAGTTAGCCGCGGACAAAGGTTTTCTTAAGTTTTTGGAGAAGAAGTTCTTTGCGACGGCTGAAATGCATATTACCTGCGGCACGTGCTATCAGTGCCGCATAGGAGAAAAACATGTCTGTCGCAACACCGTCATCAAGGGAGTGCATGACGACGGGGCCTGGGCTGAGTTCGTAAAGGTCCCGGCAGAGAATGTAAGGCTCTTTTTCGGACGCGAGATTCCCCCCGAGATCATCAGTTTCATGGATGCCCTGGGAAATGCCACGCACACAGTCATGTCGGCACCTGTGCAGGGGAGGGACGTTGCGGTGCTCGGCTGCGGGGTGCAGGGACTGATGGCGGTTGCAGTTGCAAAGTGGGCCGGTGCGAAACGAATTTTTGTGACCGATGCCTCCCACGATAATTTCAGTCATGAGAAACTCGTGGGGCAGCGGTTCAAGCTGGCAAAGCTCTACGGTGCGGACTTCTGTTTCGATATGTCGCTCGAAGATGAGAAGCAGATGCTGATCGAGACTATCAGGGAGAAGACCGAGAACACCGGCGTGGATGCGGCGTTTGAAATGTCCGGGAGCTATCACGCGTATGAGGATGCATCGAAGATTCTGCGCATGGGTGGGACTTTCTCGCTGCTGGGGCTTCCTTCGGGGACAATGCAGGTCGATTTTGCGAAGAACATTATCTTCAGTGGAATCACGGTCCATGGAATTATCGGCAGGCGCGTCTTCCAGACATGGGACCAGATGGAAAAGCTCCTCAAAGCGGGGCTTGGCAAACAATTCATGAAGACGGGATTCGTCACTCATCAACTGCCGCTGGAACGTTTCGAAGAAGGATTCGCGGCGATCAGGTCCGGCGATGCATACAAAGTACTTCTTAAACCCTGAGAACCATCCATGAACGTGAATGAACTAGTTTCGTCCGAATTAGCGAAGCTGGAAGAGTCAAAAACGTACAAGTACGAGACGGCCCTTCAGACTGCACAGGCGGGGATCGTCAAGGTGAAGGGAAAACAGGTTGTCATGCTCGCTTCCAACAACTATCTGGGCATGTCAAACCATCCCGCAATCAAGAAAGCGGCAATTGAAGGAATTCGCAGGTATGGGTACGGTGTCGCTTCGGTAAGGTTCCTTTGCGGAACTCAGACAATCCATCTTGAGCTCGAACGCAGAATCTCAAAATTTGTAGGAACTGAGGATACAATTCTGTTCTCATCGTGCTTCGTGGCGAACGAAGGCTTTTTTGCCTCTTTGACGAATGAGAAACTCGGCTACGAGACGTACAAGGACGTCATCTACAGCGACCGTTTGAATCATGCCAGCATCATCGACGGTCAGCGCCTCTGCAGAGCGGAAACGACAGAGAAGAAGATCTATAATCATGCCGATACAAAAGACCTGGAACGGCAGCTGGAAGAGGACAAGAACAAAGACTATCGTTTTCGAATCATAGCAACGGACGGCGTGTTCAGCATGGAAGGAGACCTGGCTCCTCTCTCAGACCTGGTCTCCCTGGCGCACAAATACGGAGCGGTATTGTTCGTCGATGACTCTCATGCAATTGGAGTTTGCGGAAAGACGGGACGCGGGACTCCGGAAGAATTCGGAGTTCTTGGAAATGTCGACGTCATCACGGGAACACTTGGGAAAGCCATTGGAGGTGCATCGGGCGGATACATCAGCGGATCGAAAGAGCTGATAGCGTACCTGAGGCAGAAGTCCCGTCCCTATACGTTCTCGAACTCGCTTCCTCCCGCAATTGTGCACGCGTGCATTGCCTCCTTTGACTTGTTGACGAAGGACAAGTCCATCGTGAGACGTTTGCAGGATCATACGCGGTATTTCCGGAAGGAGATTCAAGCCCTTGGATTCAAGATTCTGCAAGGGACGCATCCCATTGTGCCAATCATGCTCGGCGAAGCATCGCTTGCTCAGGACATGAGTGCCGCGCTTCTCAAGGCGGGGGTTTACATCAAGGGATTGTGGTTTCCTGTAGTCCCCCGCGGCGAAGCCCGCCTGAGGGCCCAGATTTCTGCAGCCTTGAGAAAAAAGGATATTGACAGGGCCCTCGAGGCATTCGAGAAGGTTGGCAAAAAACTCGGAGTAATATAGGGG
Organism: Bacteroidota bacterium; assembly: GCA_035291905.1. Lineage (GTDB taxonomy): Bacteria > Bacteroidota > Ignavibacteria > UBA10030 > UBA10030 > JACPLA01. Next base: position 1,517 of record DATDRF010000244.1, on the reverse strand, counting down.
ACGCCATGATCCAAGGCCGAGTGGTGTTCATTGATCTCTTGAGGGGCTGGGCCGGGCTCGTGATGATTGAGGTGCACGTCATCAATGCGTTCGTTATCACGGAAGTGCGATCGGCGGATTGGTTTCCGGCTCTCAACTTCTTGAACGGCCTCGTCGCTCCGTCATTCCTTTTTGTCGCGGGGCTTGTGTTTGTCGTGGTAAGTGAAAGGAAGCTGCCGGAGTTTCGCGAATACGGAGGGGTTTTCTGGAAGCAGATTGGGCGGATTCTCCTTATTTGGGCAGTGGGTTATTTTCTTCACCTCCCGATCTTTTCCTTCAGCCGCACTCTGCACGGGACAACTCCGGAAGACTGGCTCAAGTTCTTTCAGGCAGACATCCTCCATTGTATTGCAGCCGGCCTGCTGACCCTTTTCATTGTGAGGTTGTTCGTCAAACGAAATGACATGTTCGAACGAATCCTGTGGGGGAGTGTTGCCCTGGTTGTCCTGTCGGCTCCTTTCCTGTGGGAGACTGATTTCAACACATTCGTTCATCCTTTCCTCGGGGCGTACATGAACGGGCAACATTATTCTCAGTTCCCGCTCTTCCCGTGGCTCGGCTTTCTTTTCGTTGGAGGGATCGTCGGGGTCAGATATTCGAGGGCGCGTACGGAACAACGCGAATTGTCGTTCATGAAATCCGTTTTCTGGTGGGGAGCGGGGTCGGTCCTCATCGTTTTGCTCATGGGCGACCACTTTCCCATCCCGGGTGCCTCGACGGAGATACGCCCGCAGCCGGTGTTCTTCGTGCTACGCATGGGAATTGTTCTCTTGCTTCTGGCGGGTTTCTGGTGGTTTGAACAGGTGCGAAAGACTGAGAATTCATTCGTCCTGGGTGTCAGCCGCGAGACCCTCTTGGTTTATGCGGCGCATCTTCTTATTATCTATGGGACGTTTTGGAATGAGAAGAGTCTGGCTGACTTATACGGCCGTTCGTTGTCGCTTGGAGAAGGTGTGGCTGCCACGTTGGGCCTTGCTGCCGTAATGATCGTTGTTGCGGAATTGTGGGGGAGGATCAAGAAGAAGTCCCGTCCCCTGGCGCGCAATCTCAGCCTGGCCGGAGCAGCGGTGGTTCTTGTTGTCTTCCTCGTGAAATAATCTCTTGGAATCCTTGATTGCCATATTGCTTGGGGTATTGATCGTTGTGGCAGGACTGTTGGCCTTTGTTCTTTTTCGCCGACCGCCTGTCCAATCGGGTGATTCCCTGCAAGCCGCGGGTTTTGTCCAGCAGCAAATTGAGAACCTGAGGGTCGAGCTGGCCTCAAGTCTCAAGAACACCACGGATGTGGTCAACCAGCACCTCCAGATTGTCACCGCACAGCTTTCAAGCGTCACACAGCAGCTGCAGTCAAACACGGGGCAGGTTGGGCAGCGTTTGGATAACGCAGCCCGTGTCATCCAGGACGTTCAGAACAAACTCGGTGAATTGGGGAAAGCGACACAGGAGATAAAAGAACTTGGTCAAAGCGTTTCAAAGCT
>DATDRF010000243.1:0-2627 GCA_035291905.1 Bacteroidota bacterium | reverse complement strand
TCAAATCCTTGTGCCGGATCTCGCTCACGCCTGTGGTTTTGCGAATCTCAGCGATCGAGGAAAGCGGGATGGAGAGGAGCGTCCCGCGGCGATTCATGAACGTCACATGGATGTTTTCCATATCCTGAACGGACGTCCGCTGGTCTTCTTGAAGCCGGACGCGGATCTTGTATTCATCTTCCCCAACACGATATTTCGATGCTTCGGCGCCATTAATGGCGGCTCGAACCGTTGAGGCGATCTGGCCTGTGTTCGTCCAAAGCAAACCCGCTTTTTCGCGGTCGACCCTTACCTCGATTTCGGGTTTTCCGGTGTTGTAGTCGTCTTTGAGGTCGACAAGTCCGTCGATGTTTTTGATCTTTTCGCGAAGCTGCCTGCTGATGCTGGCGAGCTGCGCGTAATCATCCCCTGCGATTTCGATGCTAACGGCAGCTCCGACGGGAGGTCCCATTTGCTGCTTGTTGACGAGGACTGTTCCCCCGGGAATTCCGCTCGTGGCGACCCGAATCTGGTCCAGCGTTATGAATGTATTCTGCTGCCTTTGGATTTTCTGATAGAAGTTTACGCCTACGCCTGCTTTGTTGGAAGTTCCCTGTCCCCCAAAATCGAACGGATCGTCTGATGTGCCAGTGCTTGTCGCGATGAACTCGATATCTCTTCTGTCGGCAACCGATTCAATCCGCTGCTCGACCGTCTTTGCCACGGCGTCTGTCGCGTCCAAAGCCGTACCGGGAGGAGTTTCGATTCGGACGTTGATCAATGAGGGTTCGGTGTTGGGAAAAAACTCCATCCCCTTGTTCACAGCTGCAAATATCACGATGGTCACCAGCAATATGCCAAACATTCCCCAAAGCACCAGTCCTCTTCGCTGCAACGCCCACAAAAGCTGGTTTGCATATTTTTCCTGCATCCATGGAAAGACCACTTCATCTGTTTTGTGATAGATCCACGTCACCGGGTTATACTTCTTCCACCACGTTGGATGTTGGAGGGCCTCCTTCGCCTTCGCGATCTCTTTTCTGTAGTTAATCCACTGCGAGCCCTGAACAGGACTTATCACATTCGCCACGAACAAAGATGCTCCGAGGGTGACGATGAGCGTAATAGGCAGATACGACATGAAGTCGCCGACGACCCCGGGCCAGAACAAGAGCGGAATGAAGGGCGAGAGCGTGCTCAGGGTCGATGTGAAGACGGGGAGTGCGACTTCCGCCGTTCCGTCGCGTGCCGCCTGGATTGGCGTCTTATCATAATCATGTTGATGGCGATAAATATTTTCGATTACGACGATGGCATCATCAACGATAATGCCGAGGACGAGCACAAGTCCAAACAGAACCACGAAATTCAGCGTAATACCCATGGCGGAGAAAACGAGAAATCCGATGAGCATCGAAATGGGAATCGCGGTCGAAATCAGGAGCGAGTTTTTGAATCCGAAAAACATGAAGAGCGAAAGCACAACAAGAAACATCCCCGTCATGATGCTGTTCTCCAACTCGTGTACCGAGTTTCTGATAAATCGGGATTGGTCGTTGGAGATATCGAGCCGGATACCATCAGGAAGCTTTGTGCGCCAGTCTTCGACAATCTTTTTAGCCCTGTCAGCGATGTCCAGAAGATTCTCTCCGGCGCGTTTTCGCACAGAGAGCGAGACAACCTCATTCTTGTTCAAACGGGCATAGGTGACCCTGTCTTCAAACGAGTAGTCTACAACGGCAATGTCACGGATATAGATCGGCTTGCCGTTCTGGATCTTGATGACGATGTCTTCCAACAACTTGACCTCTTTGTATTCGCCGGGAACCCTGACGGTGAACGCTTTTTCGCCGTCATTGATGGAGCCGCCCGGAACAGAGAGATTTTCTCCGCGGATGGCGTTCACTACATCATCAAATCCGATCTGGTATGCTTTCAGTCGGTAGACATCGCAGTTGACTTGCACTTCCGGTTGTATTCCTCCGCTCACGTCAGCGCGCAGGACGCCCGGAATGGCTTCGATCTGATCCTGCATATCTTCTGCGATCTGCTTCAGCCGGGCCAGTCCCACGCTGCCCCCCACGTTAATGATCATGATGGGAAACTCGCTGAAATTGATTTCCGAAACGACGGGTTCCAGAATATCATTAGGCAGGTTCGGCCGCGCCGAATTGACCTTATCGCGAACACGACGAAGGGCATCGTCAATGTCGATACCCGTGTTGAACTCCACACGGATCGTTCCGAGACCCTCTTTCGATACCGAGGTGATTTGCTTGACGTCGGCCAGCGCCTTGAGATCTTTTTCAAGCTGCTGGATGACCAATCCCTCGATGTCCGTGGGAGAAACGCCAACGTAGGGAACCGTTACGATAACAAGCGGGATCGAGATATCCGGGGCTGCTTCGCGCGGCATCCCGGAGTATGCACCCCAGCCGAGAATGATAATCATCACCAGCATCAGGTACACGGCTACTTTGTTGTCTATTGCCAAATTCCACAGCCTCATGGTTTCATTCCTTGTTCGGTGGCCATTACTGCACAACGGAAACTGTCTGACCGTTGACCAGGTTTTGAATGCTCGTGACAATCAAACGATCGCCCTGCTTGAGTCCATCTACAATCTCCACCAAGTTTCCCTGATGGGC
>DATDRF010000242.1:0-32818 GCA_035291905.1 Bacteroidota bacterium | reverse complement strand
CGCAGAGAAAAGCGGAAATTCGGAGTCTCCTCTGCGTTTCTTTGCCTGCCCGTTCTTTCTACGGGGCGACATCTGCGCCTGCCTGCCGAAGTGAACACTCATCGGGAATTTCGACTTGGGATCGTCGGCACGCAGGCAGGTCTCTGCGTTAGAAACTACAACCAAATTGAGACACTACCCAAAACAGCGGTCTTTTGATTGTCTTTCCATTTTTCTGTATCTTACTCTTTCACTACGAAGGAATGCGGGTGAAGATTCATGTCAGGAATGTGACGATCGGTGATGGCTCCCCACTTGTGCTGATTGCCGGGCCATGTGTCGTGGAAAGCAGGGATATTGTGTTCCGCACGGCGGAGACACTCCGAACAATAACCGGGAAGCTGAACGTCCCGTTTATTTTCAAATCGTCTTACAGAAAGGCGAACCGCGCCAGCAATTCCTCTTTTTCAAGTCTGGGAGACGAAAAAGCTCTCGCAATTCTTGCCGAAGTCAAACGGGAACTAGATATACCCATTCTCACGGATATTCATCTGCCGGATGAGGCTGCCATCGCAGCAGAGGTGGCAGATGTGCTTCAAATTCCGGCGTTCCTTTGCCGGCAGACGGAGCTTCTGCAGGCCGCGGGGAAAACTGGAAGAGCCGTTAATATCAAGAAGGGACAGTTTCTCTCGCCGTCCGAAATGAAATTGGCTGCGGAAAAGGTCACGGAAACGGGAAACAAGAATGTGCTCTTGACCGAAAGGGGGACGACGTTCGGTTATAACAATCTGGTTGTAGACATGCGCTCTCTCGCCATCATGCGCAAAACCGGTTTTCCGGTTGTTCTCGACGCGACGCATTCTGTGCAGCTCCCTGGTGGGGAGCAGAACAAGAGCGGGGGCCAGCCGGAATTCATTCTGCCCCTTGCGCGTGCGGGAGTAGCCGCGGGATGTGATGCGCTGTTCATCGAAACCCATCCGAACCCTTCCAAGGCATTGAGCGATGCTGCCAGTCAGCTTCCTCTCGATCAGGTTGAAGGATTCCTCCGGCAGGTGACCGCGATCGACAGGCTCGTTAAATCCTTTTGAGGAACCTCTGCCGGCCGCCACTTCATATCGCGCACGTCTGCGGTCAATCAAGATGCTGCTCCTGGATGTCGATGGCGTCATGACAGACGGGGGGATCTACTTTTCCGAGCGCGGCGACGAAATGAAGAAGTTCAACATTCAGGACGGATACGGAATTGTCAAACTCCAACGACGCGGGGTGATGGTGGGGATCATCACGGGGAGGACCTCCGATCTTGTGCGCAGGCGGGCGGCGGAGCTTGGTATTGCCGAGATTCACCAGAATCTTGATAACAAAGAGGAAGCCTACAAGGCGATCAAAACAAAGCACGGATTGGGCGACGCGGCCATTGCTTATATCGGTGACGATGAACCCGATCTTCCTGTCCTGAAGAAAGTCGGATTCTCTGCCGCGCCCAGCGATGCTGTCGAGATCGTCAGGCGTTCGGTGGATTACGTTTGCAGGCGAAGAGGGGGTGAAGGGGCCGTGCGCGAGGTGGTGGATTTGATTTTGAGGAGTCACCCTGTTGCAAAACGGTGAGTTTCCGAGAGAATTGAGGCCGGTGGAAAAGGAGCTGCTGCTCTGGCTCTTGCCTCAGGAGTGCTCCGGATATGCGGAGTATCGGGATCTTCTGTCACACTGGAAGGTGGTTGCGCAGGGCCGGCGCGGAGGCGGGAACTACATTGTCGCGCCGCCCAATGAGAGTCCCGACAATGAGTCGCCGCTGCCATCCGTTGTTGCCTACGGAGTGGTCGAGACGGAAGAAGGGGAGCTTTCGGTTGCCCTTCGCGAGCGACTTGGAAACCAGCTCGAGTTTGAAATAGCATTCCTGGGCAAAGGCGAATTCTCGAGTTTGCAGAACGAACGCCGGCGGTGGACTTTTTCGCGGTGGCTGCCCGGGAACCCATGTCCCCGGTGTCATCGTGCGGCACGGGAGGTCATGATGCGTTCGGAGGACCGGGCGGTGGTGCTTGCCATCTGCACGGTTGACCGTCGATTGTGGGTCTACGACGGCGAAACGGGCATGAATCGTCCCGTTCCTGTGACGAATTTCTATAACGAGCTGATGCTTCACTTGAATGTTCGCGATCCAAAGGTCGCTCTGGACTCGCGGAGGCTCTTTCAGGATTTGAGCGGGTTTACTGATGGAGATCTCACGAGGGCTTTCGCGAGTTACAATCAGATCCGGACAAAAGTGAACGTCAACTCCCCCATTACGGCTCCTCCGCAAAAAGGGGGCTCTTTGTTGAGGCGGATGTTAGGGTTATTCGGGAGCAAACAGGCTTAAGGACATGAACCATGAGTGACAGCATTAGAAAAGGAAAAGAGGTTGTCAGGATTGAGGCCGAGGCTGTGGCTGCTCTGGCATCGAAAATCAACGAATCTTTTGACAAAGCGGTGGAAATGATTTACGCCTGCAAAGGGCGGGTGATCATTACGGGAATGGGTAAATCGGGTTTGGTGGCGAGGAAGATTGTTGCGACGATGAACTCTACGGGAACGGCTGCCGTGTTTCTCCATCCTTCGGATGCCGTTCACGGAGACCTCGGGATGGTCCGGGAAAATGATGTGGTGATCTGCATTTCCAAGAGCGGCGACACAGAGGAGATCTGCGAGATCATTCCGTTGCTGCGTCGCATCGGTGTGAAGATCATATCCCTGATCGGAAGCCTGAATTCATATCTCGGGAAAGAGAGCGATCTTGTTCTCGATATCAGCGTAAAGGAAGAGGCGTGCCCGCACGACCTTGCACCCACCGCTTCAACGACGGCAACGCTCGTTATGGGCGATGCGCTTGCCGTTGCGCTCCTGGAGAAGAGGAATTTCACGAAGGAGGATTTTGCGATGTTCCACCCCGGGGGGAACCTGGGAAAACAGCTTCTCCTGAAGATTGAAGAGATCATGGTCTCAGGCGAAGCCGTGCCTGCGGTCCGCGAGGAGGTTTCGCTCTCAGAGGCGATCTTTGAAATGACGTCGAAGCGCCTCGGCGCAACGTGTGTTGTCGACAACAAGGGAATCCTTACAGGGATCATCACCGACGGAGACCTTCGGCGTCTGCTTGGCAGAACGAACAATGTCTCGAACGTGAAAGCAAGGGAGGCAATGTCGGTTAATCCGAAAACAATCCGCAATAATGCCCTGGCGGTGGTGGCTCTGGAGGTCATGGAGCGGTTCAGCATCACCCAGTTGGTTGTAGTCAACGAAGAACACCGCCCGGTCGGGATGGTGCATTTGCATGATCTCGTGAAGACAGGATTGCGAAACGGCTCGTCAGGATGATCAACAAACGTGTCATGGCGGCCGGCTTCGTCGTCATTTTCCTCAGCGCATGCGAAGATAAGATCAAGCCCACCGTTCTTTCCGAGGTTGACAGCAGGACATTGCCGCAACAGGAAAGCTGGAACAGCACGGTTACCCTTACCGATTCGGGGAGGGTGAAAGCCGTTATTCGGGCCGGCTACATCCGTGTGTTCGAGGATCCGCGCCGAACGCTTCTTTCGGAGGGTGTCGTTGTCGACTTCTACAATGATGAGGGGGTGAGGAATTCTGTCCTGACGTCACGTGAGGGATCGGTCAACGACGTCACGAACGATTTTGAGGCATGGGGAGATGTCGTTGTGGTGTCGCAGGAAGACAGCAGCACGCTCAGGACGGTGAGACTTTTTTGGGACAATCGCAGGCAACTGATCCACACGCCCGAATTTGTCTCGATCGTCTCACCGAAAGAAAAGATCCAGGGAACAGGACTTGAGGCAGAGCAGAATCTCAACAGATACCGAATCTTTCGCGTCTCGGGCCAGACCCAGAGCGAGTAGAAAGGCGATGCCGATGCGCGCTTGGGTGGTTCCCCTGATTGTGCTCTGGACTGCTGCAGGGTTCGCCCAGTCGGGAAAGGTCATTGAGCTCAAGTCGGCGAACAAGATGGAGAACACGACGATCGGGGGAGAACAAGTCCGGGACTTCGTCGGCAATGTCCATTTTGTTCAACCGTCCGCATCAGGCGGCACGATCAGGCTGTGGTGTGACAGGGCTCTCCAGTTCATGGCCTCCCGGAGAATCGAATGTTTCGGACACGTCAGAATCGTGCGCGACAGTGTCACATTGCTGGGAACGGAGGGGACGTACTACGACAGGACACGGCAGGCACGGCTCACCAAAGGAGTTCGGCTGGAACGGCCGGGAACGATTTTGACCGCATCAGAGGGGGAGTATCACGCAGATGACGAGCGGGCGCATTTCAAGGGTAATGTCGTCGTGGTCGATTCGATGTCGACAACGACTTGCGACGATCTGACCTACTTCGAAGAAGGTGACCGCTCCATCGCTGTCGGAAACGTCAGGATTGTGAGTCCGCAGGATGGAGTGACGGTGTATGGCGATTCCCTGGTGCATCTCGGAACCATCAACTACACTCTTATTCCAAGAAACCCCACGCTTGTGCAGGTTGACACGTCCGAAACGGGTGGCTTGGATACCCTGGTCGTGGTCAGCAGGTCCATGGAGGCTTATCGTGATTCGACCCAGCGATATGTGGCGCGGGACAGCGTTATGCTCGTACGAAACGAAATTGCGGCGGTTTCGGGGCAGGGCGTGTATATGCCGCTGGCCGGAGCGCTCATTCTGACAAAAGAACCGGTTGTGTGGTACGATGAGAACCAGGTGAGCGGCGATTCCATTGAAATTCGGCTCGAGAATCGCAAATTGCGAAGCGTGTATGTGCAGGGAAGGGCGATTGCTGCTTCGCGTTCCGACACAGCTTCGGTGCACAGGTTCGATCAGCTCACAGGGAGATCTTTGACCCTCTTTTTTGGAGCAGGGAACATCGAAAGAATCATTGCGGAGAGGCAGTCAACCAGCCTTTACTATTTGTTTGACGACAAAGCTCCCAACGGAGCGAACAAATCAAGCGGGGATCGTATTGTCGTGGAGTTCACAGAAGGGCAGGTTGACAGGATCAACGTATCGGGAGGCGTTGAAGGTCAGTACATGCCGGAACAGATGCTGTTGGGACGGGAACGAAATTACGACCTTGACGGGTTTCAATGGTATCCCATGCGGCCGCGGCGACACAATACGGAGATCATGCTGAAACCATGAGAACAAGAAAGCAAGAAGGAGACGCGGCAAAGTCAAAACCCGCCAAACCGGCCGGATCTTCCCTCAACGGATCCACGCTGAAAGCGGCGGATCTTGTGAAGAAATATAAGAAGCGGACAGTGGTCAATGAAGTTGCGATCGACGTTCGGCAGGGTGAAATCGTGGGGCTACTCGGCCCAAACGGCGCGGGGAAGACCACGACATTCTACATGATAGTCGGGATGGTTCGTCCCAACGGAGGACGGGTCTTCTTTGACGATCGTGAAATCACCACAATGCCCATGTATGAACGCGCGAGGCTTGGGATCGGTTACCTGCCCCAGGAGGCCTCGGTGTTTCGCCGCCTGTCTGTGCGCGACAACCTGATGGCCGTTCTCGAGATGAGCAATCTCTCCCGCGGGGAGCAGGAGGAGAAATGTGATCGGTTGCTCGAAGACTTCGGACTTACGCACGTCGTGAAAAGCAAGGGATACGTCCTGTCGGGAGGGGAACGCCGGAGAACGGAAATTGCGCGCGCACTGGCTCTTGACCCAAAGTTCATGCTGCTCGATGAGCCGTTTGCAGGGATTGACCCGATTGCTGTCGAAGAGATCATGAGGATCATCGGTACGTTGAAATCGAAGAATATCGGTATCTTGATCACCGACCATAATGTGCACGAAACGCTGTCGATTACCGATCGATCGTACCTTCTCTTTGAAGGGCGAATTCTTAAATCTGGTTCAGCTGAATTCCTTGCCAACGATCCTGAAGCGCGAAAGCTTTATCTTGGAGAGAAGTTCAAATTGGACAGATACAATTGATTCCGAATTCTAGCTCCTTAAATTCTAATCCTACATTCTAAATTCTAGCTTCCAGATCTCACTATGGTAGTTGTCACTGAACCCGGCGCAACAGAAAAACAAATCGAAGAGATCATCAAGGTCCTGAACGAACACGGATTTGACGTGCATCGTTCGACCGGAGTGAGGCAGACGGTCCTGGGGGCCATAGGCGTCCAACCCGACTTTGATCACCGCCAGATCGAGTTGCTTTCGGGTGTAGCCGAAGTCGTTCGGATCACCGAACCGTTCAAGCTTGCCAGCCGGGCGTTCAAGAGAGACGGGACGATCGTCCATGTGGGAGACGTGGCGATCGGAACGAAGAGCGTGATCGTTATGGCCGGGCCGTGCGCCGTTGAGAGTGAAGTGCAGATCTTCACAATAGCTGAGAAAGTTGCATCCGTGGGTGCAAGAATTCTTCGCGGTGGAGCGTTCAAGCCGCGTACTTCTCCTTATTCATTTCAGGGCCTTGGTGAAGAGGGCCTCAAGATGATGCGGGCGGCGGCTGACAAATTCCACCTCAAGGTTATTACGGAAGTGATGGACAAGAGTCAGATCGATCTCGTGGAGCGATATGCCGATATTCTCCAGGTTGGAGCCCGCAACATGCAGAATTTCACATTTCTGAAGGATCTGGGAAAGGCGTCGAAGCCTGTGATGCTCAAGCGGGGGCTCTCAGCCACGATTGAGGAATGGCTCATGTCGGCAGAATACATCCTCTCCGGCGGGAATCAGAATGTCATTCTCTGCGAGCGGGGGATACGGACATTTGAGACGGCCACGCGAAATACCCTTGATATCGGGGCCATCCCTGTCGTACAGAAGAAGAGTCACCTTCCGGTCATTGCCGATCCCTCTCACGGAATCGGGATTCGGGACAAGGTAATTCCCATGGCGCGTGCCTGCGTTGCTGCCGGTGCCGATGGGATTATGGTCGAGGTTCACCACGATCCTGACCATGCAAAGTCAGACGGAGCCCAATCGTTGTTTCCTGATCAGTTCAGCCAGATGATGAAGGAAGTCCGGATCATCGCTGATGCTATCGGGCGTTCGATTGGGTAAACGGGGGACTCTCTCGTGAAAAATGCCGGCTTCAAAACCGTAGCGATCGTTGGAGTCGGGCTGATCGGCGGGTCGCTCGGGCTGGCCATCAGGCATCGATTCCCGTCTGTTCAGGTCGTGGGGGTCGATAAGGCCTCGGTCCTCAAGAAAGCAAAGCGACGGGGAGCTATCACGAGAGGTGAGCTGAATTTCTCCAAAGCGATCAGTAAGTCCGATCTTGTCATTCTTGCCACGCCGCTGAACACCATCCTGGATCTCATTCCCAATGTTTCACAACTCGTTCCTGAAACGACCATCGTTACAGACGTCGGGAGCGTGAAGTTGCCTGTGATGCAGACGGCCGCAAGATCCTTCCGCGGAAATTTCATAGGCGGCCACCCCATGGCTGGCATTGAACTCTCGGGCGTCGAAGCGGCCCATCCGCTGCTTTTTGAAAACGCCGTGTATGTGCTTACTCCTGCCGGCGGCGTGAAGGGGACTCGCGTGAAGAGGCTGGGCTCTTTTCTGGCCGCCCTGGGAGCAAGAAGCCTCATCATGGACGCACGGACCCACGATCAGGTGGCATCGGCGGTCAGCCATGTTCCGCAGCTTGTTGCCGTGGCACTCATGACTATGGCAGGCAAGAGCCACAGTGTGTCGCGGAACTACCTTGGGCTCGGAGCGGGCGGATTTCGGGATCTCACGCGCATAGCGTCAAGTCGCTACTCGGTGTGGGAACATGTGCTCTTGCTCAATCGCCGGGAGATCACACGTTCCATGGATCTGTTCATCGCGGAACTCAAGAATATCCGCCGGCTTCTGGCCGGCGGCAAGACTTCGCGGCTGAAGGAACGGTTCACTCAGGCCCGAAGGTTGAGGGGTTCAATTCCGAGGGATATGAAGGGGTTCCTCACGCCCCTTTCCAGTGTCGGTGTGTTTGTTCCCGACAGGCCGGGGATGCTGGCCAAGATGACCGCAATCATTGCCAGGCACCGGCTCAACATCAAAGACATCGAACTTGTGAAGATTCGGGAAGGAGCAGGCGGGACGTTTCGCCTCTGGTTCGAAACGAATCAGGCGGCATCCTGGGCTGCTACGGTTCTGAGGAAAAAGGGATTTGAGATAGGATGACCTTCCGAAGGGATCTCCTTCGGAAGGCGTCACGGTTCAGGATTTCTTTTCGGATGACGAAGAAGGCGTTGATGAATTATCGTCCTTCTTGGAAGAATCGGACTTTGGAGTTTCAGAAGGCTTTGTCGGATTTGTGCCGCTGCTCTTGGGTTTTCCCTCACCGTTCCCGCCGCTTTTCCTGTAATCGGTAAGATAGAATCCCTTTCCTTTGAAAATCATTCCCCCGCCCCCACCCATGATTCGCCTCAACGCGTCTTTCTTGCAGTTGGGACATGTACGGAGCAGTTCCGCTTTCATCGACTGAAATTCTTCAAACATGTGCCCGCACGCTGAGCACTTATACTCGTACGTCGGCATCCTTCCCTCTTTTCTCGTTCTCTCCTAAAGCTTCGGACCCGCCTTCAGTACTTCGGGCGGACTGTCAGCTTCGAATTTTCTGAAATTCTCTACGAAGCGCGAAGCAAGCTGCCGATATTTCTCCCGATGGGCATCCCTGTTCGGCCACGACTCTGCCGGATTCAGGATATCGGGAGGGACTCCTTCACAGCTTGTCGGCACTTCAAAACCAAAAATCGGATCCTTGACGAATTTCGATTTTGCGAGTGATCCGTCGAGAGCCGCGTTCAGCAGGGCTCTCGTGTAGCCTATGCTGATGCGTTTTCCAATGCCGAAAGCTCCGCCTATCCACCCCGTGTTGATGAGCCAGCAATGGACTCCGTACTTCGTGATTTTTCGCTTGAGCAGCTCGGCGTAGTACGAGGGCTTGTGGACCATGAAGGGAGCACCAAAACAGGCGCTGAATGTCATTTCCGGCTCTCTGCCCAGCCCCACTTCCGTGCCGGCGATCTTTGAGGTGTATCCCGAGATGAACTGATACATCGCCTGCTCCGGCGTCAATCGGGCAAGGGGCGGCATGACGCCTGACGCGTCACAGGTCAGGAAAACTATGTTCTTCGGATGTCCACCCATTTTGGTCGGAACTGCGTTCTCGATGTATTCCAGTGGATATGATGCCCGTGTATTCTCCGTGATCGTTTCGTCATCCAGGTCGATATGCCGGGTCACAGGATCGAACACGACGTTTTCGAGGATCGTGCCAAACCGCTTTGTGGTTGCAAAGATTTGCGGTTCGGCGGAAGGGGAGAGGCGAATGACTTTTGCATAACATCCACCCTCGAAATTGAACACTCCTTCATCGCTCCAGCCGTGCTCGTCGTCGCCGATGAGGCCCCGCTTGGGGTCGGCCGACAGGGTCGTCTTTCCGGTCCCCGAAAGGCCAAAGAAGACCGCCGAATCATTCTGTTTGCCAATATTGGCCGAGCAATGCATCGGCATGATGCCCTGCAGGGGGAGGAGGTAGTTGAGGATCGTGAATACAGATTTCTTGATTTCTCCTGCATAGGCAGTATTGCCAATAAGGCACAATCGCTGCGCAAAATTCAGAACAATAAACGTGTTGGAGGGAGTTCCGTCAATGACCGGGATCCCTTTGAACGACGGGAGACAGATGACGGTGAATTCCGGGGTGTGCCGGCGATATTCGTCATTGGTACCCGGGAGAATGAACATGTTGCGGGCGAAAAGCGCGTGCCATGCATGTTCGCAGACAATCCGCACCGGCATGCGGTATTGCGGATCGGCGCCGGCAAAGCAATCCTGAACAAAGACATCTTTTCCCTGCAGGAAGCCCTGCATCCGATTGATGAGGTCGTTGAACTTCTCGACACTGAAGGGGCGGTTGTACTCTCCCCACCAGATATGCTCTTCCGTGCTTGGTTCCCGTACGATAAATTTATCGTTCGCGGACCGAGCGGTATGTTTTCCGGTATGGACCACCAGCGGGCCGAGTTGAGAAATCCTTCCCTCACCACGGAAGGCGATTTCCTCATACAATGCTTCGGACGGAAGGTTCCAGTAGGCTTTTCGAATGTTCGAAATGCCATGGTTGTCCAATCCATAGTCGCTTTTAACGGCTTGGGCTTCGTTCTCAGCAGGCGTCTTGATATTTAGAATATTGTTCATAGCCAGTCTCTTACCAGTTTTCGTTCACCTATGTATATCTCGTTGGGGGAGTTCGGATCCAGTGCCCACTTGATGCGTTCGACACCCTGCTTGACGTCTTTCACCGTTGTAGCATAGCTGAGCCGCAAGTGACCTTCCATTCCAAATTCCTTCCCCGGCACGGTAACAACAAGCGCCTTCTTGAGAAGGAACTTCGAAAGTTCGACGGAGTTGCCGTTGTAGGCCCGGAAGTCGGGGAGGCAATAGTATGTTCCGTTGGGCTTTGTGATCTTGACGCCGCTGAAGGCATTCAGTTCGCTCATCATGACGTCGCGGTTGTTTTGCAGTGTCAGACGAAGAGATTCAACAGCGCTCTGCAGGCCTGTCAGAGCCCCCTCGGCGGCTGACTGGAGCAGGATCGAGGTGCACGATGTCGTTTGCGACTGCACGTTTGTGGCAACAGAGATGACCTGTTTGGGGGCCACCAGCCATCCTATCCTGAATCCGGTCATGCCGTAGAGTTTTGAGATCCCATTGATCGTGATGACTTTCGTCGATTCAATATCGTTTTTTGTGAATTGATACGGCGACGGAGGCACAATGCCGTCAAAGACCAGCTTGTGATAGATGTCGTCGAAAATAACATAGATCCCCTTCTTTTCGCAGAACTCGACAAGCTGTGCAACAAACTCCTTGGGATAGACTATTCCCGAGGGGTTGTTGGGGCTGTTGACGATGATTGCCTTCGTATAGGAACTGACTGCAGGTTCAAGGTCCTTCATCGTAGGGATGAAGCGGCCGTCTTCAGGAGTCACGATTACCGGCACGCCGTACACCATCTTGATCATTTCCGGATAGCTTACCCAATAAGGTGCAAAGACAATCACTTCGTCCTGAGGGTTGATCAGGGTAAACAAAAGGCTGAACAGAGCCTGTTTTGCCCCCTGCGAGACCATGATATGCTCGGGGCCCACGATCTTGTCATAGTTTTCCTCGGTGTAGCGGACGACCGCCTTCTTGAGCGAGGGAATCCCGTCGGACGGCGTGTACTTGATGTCGCCTGTGTTGAGCTTGGCTGCGGCACTGAGGATTGCATTGATGGGGGCTTTGTTCTTCGGCTCGCCCGCGCCAAGGTGGACAACCGCCTCACCTTTGTCTTTCAGGCGTGCGGCCTCTTCGTTCAGTTTGAGCGTGGGTGATTCTGCGATGGAGCCTGCAAGTTTGCTGACACTCATGGAAGTCTCAACCTCCAATCTTCAAATCTGTTCTGTCGATTCAAGTCGATCGGACGACCGGGAACTGCAGTCATGGAGTTGTGATTCGTACAAAATGACCGGGTGAGCGGGAAGATTTGTTGGAACAAACGTAAGGGGAAATTGCGATGAATTCAATCGTCGGCGAGCAGCTCGCTGAACCCGCGGTGGAGCCGCTCTGCTCCTTTTTCAAGATCCGCCATCGAACAGGCGTAGGAAATCCTCATCCACTCCGGTGCTCCGAAGCCTGTCCCGGGGACCATGGCGACACTGTGCTCATTGAGGAAGTAGTCGCAGAGAGAATCGGATGTCTTTATCTGTTTCCCCTGAATGTGCCTGTGGAGATAGGACTTCACATTCAGGAAGAGTGTGAAGGAGCCCTTCGGATAAATGAACTCGATGTGAGGAATCTTTTTCATTTCCCGGACCAGGAAATGCCGCCGTCGATCGAACTCTTCCACCATCACCCTCACTTCAGACTCAAGATCATTGGTCAGGGCTGCGAGCGCCGCCCTTTGGGAAATAGAGGAAGCATTGGAGGTTGTCTGGCTTTGGACCTTCTCCGCTGCCTGGATGATATCCTTGTGGGCGCCCATATATCCGATGCGCCATCCGGTCATGGAAAAGACTTTTGAAACGCCGTTGACCGTAACGACCTGGTTTCGAACCGAGTCGATCGAGCCCATGCTGAAGTGCTTCATGTGGTCGTAGATCACCTTCTCGTAGATCTCATCCGAAACGACATAGATGCCGGTCTTCTCCACGATGCGAGCAAGCTGCTCTATTTCTTCCTGTGTGTAGACCGACCCTGTGGGGTTCGAAGGGGAGCACAGGATGAGTGCCTTGGTCTTCTTTGTTATTGCTTTCTTGAACTGGGCCGGCGTCATTCTGAATTGGTGCTTCGCCAAAGTCGGTACAATCACCGGTTTGGCATCGACCAACTTCACCATTTCGGGATAACTGACCCAATAAGGAGCGGGGATAATCACTTCGTCTCCGCGGTCGCAAATAGCCCTCAATGCGTTGTAGATTGAATGTTTCGCGCCGCAAGAGACCAGAATCTGCGAAGGCGAGAATTGGATCGCGTTCTCGCGGTGAAATTTCTCGGAGATCGCCTTGAGCAGCTCGGGGATTCCCTGATTGGCGGTGTACTTGGTAAAATTTTCCTGAATCGCCCGGATTGCCGCATCCTTGACCAGTTGGGGAGTCGGGAAATCGGGCTCGCCGGCCGTGAGGCTCACGACGTCGATTCCCTCCGCCTTGAGCTGCCTGGCCCGGGACGCGAGAAGCTGGGTTTGAGACTCTTCGAGCGATGCAACCATTTTGGAAATAGGCTTCATGTTCCGCTATTTGGATGTGGATCTGGAAAGCTGAATTTTACGCTCAAGTGTCACTCGCACAAGCGGCGGAACGAAATCGCTCACCTCGCCGCCGAGTCGGGCAATTTCACGAACGATACTGGAATTCAGATACGTATACTTGGCATTGGGCATGAGGAACACCGTCTCAAAGGTATCATCCAGCTTTCTGTTCATCAGGGCCATCTGCAGCTCGAATTCAAAATCGGAGATTGCCCGCAGCCCGCGCACGATCGCGGTTGCCTTCTTCTGGCGGGCGTAGCTGACGAGCAATCCGTCAAAGGAATCGACCTCCACGTTCTTGTACTTTCTGACAACTGCCTTGATGAGGTCGAGCCGTTCCTGGTCCGAGAAGAGGGGACTCTTGGCAGAGTTGCGCGCGACGGTGATGATGATGCGATCGAAGAGTTTGAGGGCCCGTTCGAGGATGTCGATGTGGCCGTTCGTGATTGGGTCGAATGTTCCGGGGTAAATGGCGATTCTCATCTCACGCTCCTTGAAGGTTCGATGCCTTGGGGAGCTGCATCGACTTCATGATAAGGACGACTGTTTGACCAAACATCTTTCTCAGCAGTTCGAAGGATTCCCCGGGAACGTCGACCGCGGCATCCTTTCCGTGTTCCATGACGACATATGTGCCGGGTTTGAGCACTCCCGACGTGCTGATCGCCGTCGGCAGCTCGCCGATGCGCTCGAGTGCGAAAGGCGGGTCTGCAAAGACAAGATCGTAGGGACGGCGCAGGTTCTTCAGGAACCAGAAGACCTCGGCTTGATGGACGGTTGTCCGGTCGTCCAGGCCGAGAGAGCGAATATTCTTCTCAAGAAGCGAAAGGGAATCGCGGGATGTGTCGACAAACGTTGCCGCCGCCGCGCCCCGGCTCAGTGCTTCAAGTCCAAGGCTGCCGCTTCCGGAAAAAAGGTCGAGAACCTCAATCCCTTCGAGGTCCATTCGCGTGGCAAGCATATCAAAGATCGATTGCTTGACCCGGTCGGTGGTGGGGCGTACAGAGCGGTCGCGGGGAGCGGCAAGAATTCTCCCACGGAGCGTTCCGGCGATGATTCTCATCTAGGAGGTCCGCAGCCCCAACCCGATGGCGGGTGCAAAGCGGTTGCTCTCTTTTGTAAACTGTTCGTAGACCTTTCCTGCCAAAGGCAGTTTTCGAAGAGAATTGATCACGATCGTTTGAGTCTCGGTTTCGGCGCGAATTTGTTTGACTGTCTCCGGGGGAACGGGGAGTCCGTAGATGAAGATGGCGTCGGGTTGTGACATCCCCTCGATCTGTTTCAGTTCCTTGAGATAGGTACCGACCGTCTTTGAGCATTCTGCCGGGCTCTGTCCTGAATACCACTGAAAATCGACAACCTCTCCGCCGTGGACAACGCTGGCAATCGTGCCTGTCATTCTCAGACAGAAGAGGGCAACGCTGTGGCCTGAAATCTCCGGATAGTTGAAGGAAAGCGTCTTCTCCGTGCACAAATGGTCGATATCGATGATCTGGAGGTCAAGTTTCAGGTCGCGCGTTGCCTTCTGGAGAAACATCACCATCCCGCGCCTGACACCAATCATGAACCCGGGCGCAGCATCCTTGCTGTCGGAGGGGAGGGGATGTGAGTCGAGAATGAAGTCCTTCGCCCCGGCTTCCGGAAAATACTGTTTCAATTCCCACTGAAGATAGTCATTGAGGGGTTGCCCTTTGAGGGATGCCGCAAGCGGAACGATATTGATGAAGACGGGTTCTGCGGGGAGGGCGAACGACACGGATCTTGTTGAAACCCTGTTCCGTTTGATGAGGTCCCCCAGCTCGCCGACGAGCGTGGCAACCTGCGGATGATCGGCCGAGAGGTGAATTCCCGCTTCGACAAGGTCAACGCTGGTAGGCGCCTCGGCAAGCACCGTGACGGAAGTTTTTTTCCCCCGCTCAACCTCTGCAATTTGAATACTTCCGTTGCAAAAGGAGACACCAAGATGGCGAGTTGATTTCATAGGGGAGTTCCGTTTGTCTCCGCTTCCTGAATTGGAAGGAGACTCATTCTTCCCACGAGGCTTTGTTGACGCGTGAATCGTCGGTCAGTGAACCGATTGTGCCGTGGCCATCCGGGTCTTCAACCACGTATTTCTTGATCACGGTCGTATCAACCGATGTCATGATATAAGACCTCTGTGATCCGGGAGTTCGAAGAAGGGAATCCGGGTCAAATGCAGACATGGTGAGGGGCTTGAAGGTATCCATTGGGACCGTGCCCGCCGCCATTTTTCCTTTTACATAAGCCACGAGGGAGTCGATGGAAGGGGCGTACTTTGCAAAGTCGGTGATATACATGAGCTGGGCGGCTCTGATGTTCATCAGACGTGCGCGGGACTCTCTCCTGTTGATTTCCACCTGTTCGCGGACCTGATAAGGCTCATAGAGCACATAAAAGAGAATTCCAAACAGAACCACAATCACGCCCTTCAGGATTGGCGACCCTTTTGCTTGACTGTAGACAGACATTGTACCTCCCTTGATAGAAAGCTAGTTGACGGTGACCAGCGGTTTCAATTTCTCCAGTTTTGACTTCGAAATTCCTTTAACCTTGCGCAGCTGATCAACCGTTGTGAACGGCCCGTTCTCTTCGCGATAGATCAGGATGCGCTCCGCAGTGACTTCTCCGATCCCCGGGAGCCTGATGAGCTCGCTTTTTGTCGCAGCATTGATATCGAGCGGGCTCTTGCTTTCGGTGAATCGGTTCTTCGGTGCCTCTTCCGTCTCTGCCGCGCTCAGTGCGGCGAACGTGCTGTCCGAGGCGCTGTAATCGTATGTACGACCGGTCGGGAATGTCTCCTGGTATAATCGAATTCCCAGGCCAAGGATGAAAGTGCCAACAAGGACAACGGCAACTTTCCGTTCCGTTTCGGTCAACGCAAACAACTCGCGAAGCGATGACTTCATGACCCCCCAAGACCCCCGTCAAATGCTGCGTTAGGAAAATGCGTCCTTCACCTTGTCGAAAAAGCTGCGGGAAGAATCACGCTGTTCTTCTTCATTTGGGGTGAAGTTCTCGGAATTAGTCAAGTGTTTCAGCATTTCCCGTTCTTCGGCCGACAGACGCTTCGGCACCCAGACATTGATCCTCACAAGCTGGTCACCGCGGCCGTGGCCGTTCAGGCGCGGAATGCCGCGGTCTCTCATCCGAAGCGCACGCCCGGCAGGAGTTCCCGGCTCCACGCTGAGTTTGGCTTTTCCGGTCAACGTGGGAATCTCAACCTCTCCTCCGAGGGCGGCAACAGGAAAGCTTACCCAGAGATTGTAGACAATGTCGTCTCCGTTTCTCTGAAAATGCGTGTGCTCCTCCTCCTCGATCATCACGAGAAGGTCCCCCGGTTCACCGCCGCGGCGCCCGGCATTTCCCTGGCCGCGCAACGGGATGTAGTTGCCTTCGGACACTCCGGCAGGCACATTGACCTTGATGGTCGATTCGCCGTGCACTCGTCCCTCGCCTCCGCATGTTGTGCAGGGAGACTTGATAATGCGTCCCTCACCTCCACAATAGACGCAGGTGGTGATATTCACAAATTGGCCGAACACCGAACGCGAAACCTGACGAATCTCGCCTGAGCCGTGGCATTCGGGGCACGTTGTCTTGCCTGTACCGGGTTGCGCTCCCGATCCCTTGCATGTTTCGCATTGTTTTTGGCGCTTGACCTTGATCTTCTTTTCGATCCCCGAGGCTATTTCCTCCAGTGTCAGGTGCAGGGTCACGCGAAGATCCGAACCCGGGGTTCCTTCCTGCCTCGGCCCCGGGCGTCGTCGCCCCCGCTGCCCGCCGCCGAAAACTTCATCGAAAATGCCGCCGCCGAATCCACCGCCGAATATATCACCGAAGGTAGAGAAGATGTCATTGATATCGGTAAATTCATGGAAGTTCGTTCCACGCACGCCTTCATGCCCAAACTGGTCGTAGCGGCGTCTTTTCTCAGGATCACCCAGGACCTCGTAGGCCTCCGCTGCCTCCTTGAAATGATCCTCGGCCTCCTTGTTGCCCGGGTTGCGATCGGGATGGTACTTCAGGGCCAGCTTACGATACGCTTTCTTGACCTCTTCTGCGCTCGCCGAGCGGGAGACCCCCAGTATTTCGTAGTAATCTCGTTTCGTCATGATCCTGCTTATTCCTGGTCCGGCTTGTTCCCGGCATCGCTGGCCGTATTGATTGACTGCTGGTCCGCGGCACTTTCAGCTGCGACAATGACCTTGGCGTGGCGAAGCACCTTTTCGTGAAACATGTACCCTTTCTGAACTTCCTCAATGATCGTATGCGGAGGAACCCCCGCCTTCGGCATCTGGAGCATCGCGTCGTGAAAGTGGACGTCGAACTCTTTTCCCAACGTTTCGAAGGGTCTGACGCCCTGTGCCTCGAGGATCTTCATCATTTTCAAATGGATCAGCTCGATACCGCGCACGAGCGGAGAATCTTTCTGGTCCTTCGAATTCTTCAGAGACCGTTCGAGATCGTCAACGATTGGGAGGATCGCTGTAATGAGATCTTCGTTCGCAAAGCGAACGACAGCCAGATTCTCGGCCTCACTCCGTCTCTTGTAGTTGTCAAATTCCGCCGCTTTGCGGAGGAAGAGGTCCTTGTAGTATTCGGCCTGCTTCTCTGCTTCTGGAGGCTTTGTCTCAGCCGGCCGATTCGCCTGCCCCTGGGATTCGGGTTGTTCCTTCTTTTCTTCCTGCTGTTGGCTCGGATCCTTGTCTTCCATGCTCCTTTTCATTCCTACGACGCAAGCATTCTGGCAATCGTCTTTGCCACATGATCGACAAGCGGTACCAGTTTGCTGTAGTTCATTCTTTTAGGACCTATGAGTCCCACCCGGCCGGTAATCCCTTCTATGTTGTACGTTGCAGTTACCACGCTGTAGTCCTGGGCCCGTGATTCGTCGTTTTCCGACCCGATCGTGATGACGAAGTCCTTGTCAGAGCCTTCATGCTTTTCCAGAAGGTGGATTATCATATCCTGGTTTTCGATCAATTCAATGACACTTCGAAAGTTCTTGGGATCGCCGAATTCCGGTTGTTCAATGATGTTCTGAGTGCCGGCGATGTGCACTTTTTCGTCGTGAGCGTCGGTGAACACTTCATCCACCGATTCAATGAAGAGCCGCACGAGGCCTGTCCGTTCATCCTGCACATCCCTGACACGGTCCGTGAAGCTTTCGCGAATTTGCTTAAGGGTCAGCCCCGAGAGACGTTCGTTCAAAAGACCTCCGACCTTGTCAAGCACTTCGCGTTTCACGTCCATCCCCACCTCCAGCATGATCGTACGCACAAGTCCTGAACGGATCGAAATGACCACGAGCAGGCGGGAGCTTGTGATGTGAATGAGCTCGATCTTTTCGAATATTCCGCTCTCCAAATGGGGGGAAGAAACAATGCTCAGCTGCTTCGAGATCTTGCCGAGCAGGCGCGAGGTCTCACGCAGGAGATCCGAGGGATCGGGGGTCTTGTCCAGATGGTCCTGAATGGCCCGTTTCTCTGTGGCCGTCAGTTGTTCGATCTCCATCAGATAGTCAACGTAGTATCGATAGCCGAGATCGGTTGGAACGCGTCCTGCAGATGTATGGGGATGAGAGAGATACCCGTCGTCCTCGAGGTCGGCCATGACGTTGCGAATGGTTGCGGGACTCAGCTGCACCTCGAACTGCTTCGAAACGTAACGGGATCCCACGGGGGTCGCTGTGCGGATATAGTCGTGCACAATGTGCCGGAGTATTCCGCGCTCTCGTTCGCTTAGTTCTTCAGGTTTCTTGCCGGTTATGGTCATAAAAAGTCGCTAAAAACATAGAAAATCTAACGATTTTTCGAAAGGTTGTCAAGGCGAACATTCCGCTGCGGAGGCCGTCAGGAAGAGGTTGATTCGATTGATTGCTGTTCTTGAGAGCGGTCGAATCAAAGTGACGGATGAGCGAGGGAGAGTCGAATCAATTCGATTCCGACCGATATCGGCATGAAGCAGACCTCACCGATTGTCGATCCCTTGGTCTCGCCAATGTTGATTCGGCCGTCAATTATGAGTATCTTAGTGAAAATTTCTCCCATTTTTTCCCAAAGTGTACGTGAAAGCAAAGCTCGCTCTCGAAAATGGAACGGTCTTCACCGGAGAGGCCTTCGGGTCCCCTTCAGAGGTGTTCGGTGAAGTTGTCTTCAACACAAGCATGACCGGCTACCAGGAAATTCTCACAGATCCTTCCTATGCCGGACAAATCGTCACGATGACCTACCCCCTCATCGGCAACTACGGAGTGAATCTCGAGGATATGGAATCGGTGAGGCCTCGGGTTGCGGGCTTTGTCGTCAAGGAGTACTTCGATTTCTTCAGCAATTTCCGTGCAAAGAGCAGCCTCGGGGATTGGCTCGCGCAGCACGGGATCATGGGAATTCAGGGAATCGATACAAGGATGCTCACGAAGATCATTCGGACGACCGGTGCAATGCGGGGCGTCATCTCGGCCGATGATCTGGACGACGAGAGCCTCGTCGTAAAAGTCCGGAAGTCTCCCGAAATGGCGGGGAGTGATCTCACAAAGCAGGTCACCACCGTGGAGCCCTACAAGTGGGATGAGACCGACCGAACCTCCTTTGCCCTGGCTACGATGTCAAGGGCGAAGGTAAACGGACGGAGATGGAAGGTGGTGGTGTACGACTATGGCGTGAAGCAGAACATCCTCAGGCGTCTCACATCCTACGGATGCGATCTGACGGTTGTTCCATCGTCCTATGCGGCTGAGAAAGTGCTGGAAATGAATCCCGACGGGATATTCCTGTCAAACGGTCCGGGTGATCCTGCGGCGGTGAGATATGCCATCCTCAACATCAAAAAACTGATCGGCAAAAAGCCCATTTTTGGGATCTGTCTCGGTCACCAATTGATAGCCCTGGCTCTTGGCGGAAAGACTTACAAGCTGAAATTCGGCCATCGGGGAGCGAATCATCCGGTGAAGAATCTCGGGAACCAGGAGATTGAAATCACTTCGCAGAATCACGGTTTCGCGGTCGATCCGGGCTCCCTGGATCCGTCCAAAGTTGAAATCACGCACACGAACCTGAACGACCAAACGAACGAGGGGTTGCGGCATAAGGAATACCCCCTTTTTTCGGTCCAGTACCATCCGGAAGCTTCTCCCGGGCCGCATGATAGCGACTACCTTTTCGTCCAGTTCATCGAGATGATGGAGCGGGTCCGAAGCTCCGTCACGCCTCAAACCTCCCGCTAGCGCAACCGTCCGTATTTCCTGAACACCTCTTTGACCTTTTCCAGCGGCAGTGCTTCGACAGTTCGGCCAAGGTAACCCTTCGTATCCGTCGCTTTGAACAATGAATTCACGATCGCCTCTTCGGTCGCTTCGACGGCTGCCTGAAAGAGGGGAGAAAGGTGCTCGTCATCGAGCAGCGTTCGCGTACAGATTCCCTCGTCAGTCTCTTCCGCATCTCTCGAAGTGGTGAATGCTATGACGTAATCGCCGCTCCCGTGGCTCATCGAAGATCCCGTCCTCCCAAGGGCCAAAGGGGCTCGCGCCGCGAGGCGCTGAAGCTGCCTGATGCTGAGCGGCGCATCGGTTGCCACAACAATCATGCATGACCCGTCTCCCCTGGGAGCGAGTCTTTCCTTGAAAGCATAACGGCCCAGTTCTTTGCCGACCGGTACTCCCGCGATGTCGAGTATTCCTCCATAGTTGGTCTGGACAAGCACGCCAACGGTGTATCCGCCCATGGCGGGGGGGAGGCGGCGCGAGCTTGTTCCTATTCCGCCTTTCCAGCCGTTGCAGATGGTGCCGGTGCCTGCGCCAACGCACCCTTCTTCAACATGCCCGCCTGTCGCCGCGGAAATCGCCCGAAGAACATCCGAGCGGCTCACGTGTCTTCCGCGGATGTCGTTGAGGAATCCATCGTTTGTTTCTCCGACGACCGGATTAATCGACCGCACACGCTCATTGCCGGGGAGGGCGAGCATGTAGTCAACCACTCCGTTTGCCGCATCCCAAACGCTGAGGGTGTTTGTGAGGACTATGGGGGTTTCGATTTGCCCCAGTTCGCTGATTTGTGTGGTCCCGATAAGCTTTCCGAACCCGTTTCCCACGAAAATTGCGGCGCGGACCTTTTGCTCAAAAACATTTCCTTCGTGGGGGAGAACGGCTGTCACTCCGGTCCTTACCGAGTCTCCGCGGGTCAACGTCACGTGGCCGACCTTCACCCCTTCGACATCGGTGACGGCGTTGTTCGGCCCGGGTTTGAAGACACCGATCTCGATTCCCCAATCGCGGAGTCGCGGCCGCTGCGCCTGTGACGAGGAGAATGAGATGAAGAGCAGCAGAAGAAGAAATGCGGAACGTTTCATAAGGAACCTTTCAGACGGCGCGGCGTCAAATCTGAACAACAGTACAGGTCAAGAAATCAGGTTGCAAGTAGAAAAACGAAAGGGTATTTTGGCTGTATGGAGAAACGATCAAATGTCATCAAAGTGTTGAGTGCGGCCCTCTTCATTCTTGGAGTGGACGCCTGCGACAGCCCGTCGGTACCCAAGACAACGGTTGAAGAGACATACAAGCATGAGCGCCCGGCCTGGTCACCGAACGGACTGAAAATCGCCTTTACGGTGAGGATAACGGACTCAGCAGGAGTGTATATTGTAGATTCAACCGGAGCAAATCTCCGATTGGTCAAGTCAGGGGCGGGTATCGGACTCACATGGTCGCCGGATTCGAAATGGCTGGCATTTTCCGTGTCAGGGAGCCTTTTCAAGATCAAGGAGAACGGCGACAGTTTAACGCAATTGACGAACAACGCGAACGATTACCGGCCGTCCTGGTCGCCTGACGGCAAGTTGATAGCCTATGTGAACGGCGGCATTCGGGCTCTGAATGTTGCCGCCGACACGATCATGAATATTGTTCCGTACGGTGAGTATCCGAGCTGGCATTCGAATTCGACGGAAATTCTTTTCTTCGTGTACGCTGTGGCAGGCAACGATCGCTACTATAATGAGTTCCGCACGATCAGCCTTGCCGACAGCCAGGAGAATGTCATTATCTCCTTTTTCTCCGACGCTCTTGCAGGCTTCAGCTCGTACAGCCAGGACGGGAACACCATTCTCTTGAGTCTCAAACCCCCCGACTATTCCGGACTCTCTCAGGTTTTCACGGCGTCGCTTGTCGACTTCACGTTGGACCAGCTCACGTTCGACGGAGGAGATTATCCTGTGTGGAGCCCGAACGGGGCCAAGATTGCCTACATGCGGACTGCGAAGGATGACGGTGGTTTGTGGATCATGAACACAGACGGATCAGGGAAACACAGGATCACGACTCCCTAGCAGCGCTGCATTCCGCTATTTTCCTGATTGGAGCTCATTTGCGACCTGCTCCACCCGTGCCCACACGCGCAGCATGTTTTCTCCGCAGATCTTCCTGATGTCCTCGTCGGAATACCCCCTCTTGAGCAAGTGATAGATGAGGTTGGGCATTTTGGAGACATCTTCAAGTCCCACCGGCAATGAGGGTCCTACTCCGTCAAAATCCGATCCGAAGCCGACATGATCGACCCCCGCGAGCTTGACCACGTGATCGATGTGATCTGCAACCACAGAAATATCGACATTATGGAAATTGTGTTTCTTCCGGTATTCTTCGATGAAGGCCTGAACCTTCGGATCGCCGAACTGAAGATTGTTTGATTTCATGAATGTGCTAAGTTCCCCCCAGGCCAGATCTTCTTTCTTCTGGTATTCTCCGCTGAGAAAAGATGACCCGTAGTTGATATTGATGACCCCGCCTTTTTCCGCCATCAGTTTTATCATTTCATCGGACATGTTGCGTTCGAATCCCGGCGTAAATGTGCGGCAGGAGGAGTGGGATGCGATGACGGGGGCCTTGGAGGTCTCCATCACTTGAAAAAATGCCTCGTCGCTGATGTGGGAAACATCGACCATGATGCCGACCCGGTTCATTTCTGCCACGACCTTCGTTCCAAACTCGGAGAGGCCTTTCGAGGTGTGGGTTGTGTCGTAGGACGAGTCTGAAATGTGATTATCTTTGCCGTGGGTCAAAGTGATATACCGTATGCCGCGATCGTGGAAATACTTCACGTTTTCGAGCTTTCCCTCGATCGGCGAGCCGTTCTCCATTCCCATAGGAAGAGAGATAAGCCCTTTTTTGAACTGCGAACGCACATCATCAACCGAAGTCGCCACAGCGAACTTATCAGGCCAATCTTTCTGGAATTTGTTGACCATGTCGATCAGGGTGTCCGCCAATGCCTTTGCACCGTTGTTCTCGCGCTCTGCCGGGACATAGATGGACATGAAAGGGACATCCAATCCGCCCTCTTTTGCCCTGACGTAGTCAAAATCACCTCGCGGCGTTCGGGCGGAGATATCCTCCCAGCGTCCATGAAGCCGATAGGGGATGTCAACATGGCCGTCGGTCATGACGAATTCGTGGGCGAGGCGGTCGGCTTTTCCGCGAAGTTGAGCCTCGTTCAGTTTTTGGGCAAAGAGAGGGACAAACAGGAAAGCGCTGAAAATAAAAGCAAAACAGGTTTTCATGAGGTTTGAACTCCGGACGAAAGAGGGTGGTTGAATGGACGTACAGTGATGAGAGGATAGGGCAAAAGGCGGATAAAAGCAAGAATGGGCTCGAACCGTGAACCTTGATATCGACGTCCCTTTTTTGTATTCTTGTTTCCGTATCAACTTCTCACACGCCCCGGAATTGCAACGCGTCCATTTTGCAAACAGACAGACATGAAACGACTACTCCTGTTCCTTAGCTTCCTTCTCTTCGCCGCAGCTCTGGCTCATGCACAGATCTCGATCAGCGGCATTTATACGTTTGAAATCAAGAAGGGGGGAAAAGACAGCAAGCCGAAAGTCAACAAAGTTGATAACGA
Organism: Bacteroidota bacterium; assembly: GCA_035291905.1. Classification (GTDB taxonomy): domain Bacteria; phylum Bacteroidota; class Ignavibacteria; order UBA10030; family UBA10030; genus JACPLA01. The sequence continues at coordinate 9,149 of DATDRF010000242.1, read as the reverse complement.
GTTTCTTCAATTCAACATCCGGAATTTGCAGCTCTTCCTCGATGCGTCGGTTGCCGACGATATTTCGCTGTCGGCAAAACTTGCTTCGACTAAACGCGTGGGGGACGCGATAGGAGTCGACCTTGAGCTCGCTTACGTCACTTTTTCGAACATTGCGGGCCGGGCATTGAATATTTCGGCCGGAAAGACCCTCACCCCGTTTGGCACTTATACACGGCGACAACTATCTCCCGACAATCCTCTCATCGGAACTCCGCTGTTCTTTTACTATTCAACAAATGTTTCACCGGCTTCGGGATATCTTGATTCTGCCGGCGTGATCTGGGCCGAAACGGCCTACGGGGGCAGGCTTTCCACCGTTTATTATGGGGGGTACTATACCGGCCTCGAAGTATTTGGGAGCTTTGCGGATGAACTCCTGTTGTATGATCTGGCAGTCATGAACGCCCCCCTCTCGTCGCCGAATCCCGGCTTGAATCTTGACAAGGAGCCGGCATTTCATGGGCGGATTGCAGTTCATCCTGCCATTTGGGGAACCCTTGGCGTTTCGTTTGCTTCGGGGTCGTTTCTGGAGCGGGGGATGACAAACTCTTTTCTCGATTGGAAGTGGAGCGTCGAGAATTACAAACAACGGACGATCGGCATTGATGTGAATCTCAATCATACCTACTACGAGATCAACGCCGAGTATATTGTCAACAACTTCCATTCTCCCTTCATTGTCCCTGACTCCGCGTGGAATTATAAGTCCGGGTTGACAGGAAGCTCCGCCCTGGATCTCGAGAGCAATGAGCTGCTCGTCGACGTGAAGATCGATGCGCCGTTCTACCCGGGCCTTTACCTGGCTGCGCGCTACAATGCCGTCATGTTTGGATCCATTACAGATCCCGATTTGGAATCGTCGGCCTTCGGGAAATCGATCCCGTGGGATCGTGACGTGCAGAGATTCGAAGTCGCGATCGGCTACAAGGTCGCCCGCAGCGTTTTGGTCAAACTTGGGTATCAGTGGACGAAGGTCGATGTGATCCCGCGTCCGCAGCTCGATGTCGCTGCAGCACAGGTTTCCGTGAGTTTTTGATGAAAGGCATTGCCCGAATGACAGGACCGCAATTGGATTTCTCAGGATTGAAGTCGCTCGCAGTCGCATGTCTTCTTTTGTCTGTGACCGTTGAACCGACCGCCAACGCCCAGGAGAGCGGGGGGACGATTCGGGGAAGGGTGAGCCTGTCCGCCCAGGTGCAGGTTGCTCCAAGAGCAGCTACTTCAAGATACCGTTCCGCCGTTACGTCCGGGACTGTCAAGGCAGGTGACGAAAAGCCTGACGTGGCAAATGTTGTGGTCTACCTTGTGGGTGCCGGGCTCGACAAAATGAGCGCGAAGGGGGAGGTGGCCATTCTGGATCAACGAGATGCCACGTTCATCCCGCACGTCCTTCCCGTCGTTAAGGGGACACAGATTCGTATCGTCAACAGGGACAAGACCTACCACAATGTCTTCTCTCTTTCGAAAGTGAAGAAATTCAATATCGGCCGGCGCCCAACAGGAGAAGAGGTTCCGGTAGAGTTCGACAAGAGCGGTGAGGTCCAGGTATTTTGCGATATTCATTCCAACATGAGCGCCATCATACTTGTTTTAGACAACCCGATGTTCGTGCAGCCGAACGATGAGGGTTTTTTTGAGATGAAGAATATTCCGCCCGGGGACTATACCGTCAACGCCTGGCACGAGCGGCTCAATTCGTCTCCAAAACAAGTCACGATCGGTCGGGGTGAAACGGTCACGGTGAACTTCGACTTCCAATGAGCAATATCCCTTCCCTCGGTTTCCTTCGAAAACTTCTGGCTCCGACCCTGCGCAACAAGATATACCTTCTTGTTGTCGGCCTCGTCGGAGTTTTGATCTATGCCGTCCTTACCATCGTCGACAGGCAGGTGGAAAGTCAGACGATGGCAAAGATGGAGGAGGACTTTCAGTCGAACTATCGGAACTTCGACCGATTCCTCAAGCTTCGGAACGAGCGCCTGCGTGAGTCATGCCTCCTGATTTCGGAGCTCCCCGTCCTGAAGGCAAACCTTGAAACGAAAGATCATGCCACCCTCAAGGGATATTTTCTTTCCAATGAGAGCCCGGCGCAGCTCGTTCAGATCGACATTCTTATTCTGACCGATGCGCGAGGTAGAGTGCTCTTTCGGCTGGATCGGCCCGAAATGCACGGGGATACTCTTGCGGCACTCCATTTCATCAAGCGTGCGATGGAGGGAGCGGACCCTGAGCCGGGAGAAGTCATTAGTTGGGTGAATGATGAAAAACTCTTTCAGATTTCGACGTTCCCCATTATTCAGCGGGGGTATGTCATTGGTACGATGACAATCGGAAACCGACTGACGCAGGCAGAAGCCGATCAGATGAAGAAGGATACGCAAAGTGAGGTCACGTTTCTCCTTGGCAAGAGGGTCGTTGCTTCGACACACTCGGACATCGGGCAGGTCGATCTGCTCCGTGCGTATCTTGTTGACCGAGACAGTGTAAACGCGCAAATCGGGAGGGAAGAAGAGACGCAGCGGGAGATCACGCTGGACGGGGAGCGTTTTATGTGTGTGTTTGCGAAGGTTTCCCCGTCGGGGGATGCCGTCTACGTCATGGGGAGCTCTGTGGATAAAGCCCTGGCTTCGCTGCAGGTTATTGAACGGGTCATTCTGGCTGTAGGGGCATTGGCCCTCATCATTGCCCTCGTCGGCGGCTTTGCTCTCGCAAGGGGAATTACGGCGCCTGTGCAGACGCTGGTCGATGCCACGGAAAAGATCCGTGCCGGCAACTACGACGTTCAACTCGCCTCTTCTTCGAAGGATGAAATCGGAAAACTCTCGCAGTCATTCAACGAAATGGTGATCGGCCTGCGCGAGCGTATTCTCATGTCGAAGTTTGTTTCTGTCTCTACAGTGGAGATGATCAGGGAGGGGGGCAAGCTTCAGCTTGGAGGTGAACGGCGAAATGTGACGGTGTTCTTTTCGGATATCCGCGGCTTTACATCGTTCTCGGAGCGGGTGCAACCGGAGGTGGTTATCGACACCTTGAACAAATACCTGAGCATGCAGGCCCGGCTGGTCGTGAAGCATCACGGAGTCATCGACAAGTATGTCGGCGATGAGTTGGTCGCTATCTTCGAGGGGTCCGAAATGGTTGACAACGCCCTCCTTGCAGCGACAGAGATCCAAAAAGAGATAGGCAAGCTCAACCGGGACAATCCGGAGAATATTCAGATAGGTATCGGGATCAATACGGGCATGGCGATCGTGGGGAATGTGGGAAGTGAGGAGCGGATGGATCACACCGTCCTGGGGAACAATATGAATCTCGGAGCACGCCTTTGTTCCATTGCCCAACCCGGCCAGATTCTCATTTCAGAATCCTCCTGGCGGCAGGCGAAAGTCAAGGAGGTCAGCTTCAAGCCGCTGGACGCGATCACGGTGAAAGGAATCGCCCGCCCCGTTCCGATCTACGAAGTGCAGTGCCAGGCCTGATCGACCGCCGAGAGTCTTCTTTGGGGGAACCCAACCTGTTTTGCCCGCATAAGGTGTGGCTCCGTTCGGGCTGCTGACCCCCACTTTGTCTCCCCCTGAGAGAGGGGGAGATCCTCTGGAACAGCCGGCTGCGGTGCTTCTTCTTGAAATGAGGTTGGTTCTGCACAGGTTTAAAACATGTTTCCCCCTTCCAAGGGGGAACGCCATGGGGGTCGGACATTACAAGGGGGGAAAATATGGGGGATGTATTCAATCGAATCGGCATGGGGAAACGAAGAAGGGCATTGAGAAACGCAATGCCCAATGCAGAGGTAATTCTGTGGTCTTACTATACGCCGGAGACAAGTACTTGGAAAAAAGTTTCGCAGACAGGTGAGCATAAGAAAATACGTCGTCGATTTCTTCTGTTTTGAACTTCGCCTTGCGATCGAAGTGGACGGACCAACTCACTTCACGAGAGATGCATTCATCAAGGATCAACAAAGGCAAAAAGAGATTGAACGGGAAGGTGTAAGATTCCTACGCTTCACGAATTCTGAGATCTACAGCAACATCCATGGTGTCATGGACGTCATTCACGAAATAGTAGCCGAAATGGCCAGCAAGGCGCCAACCACCCATGATTGACTAGGATGATCTTCGCACCGTCTTCAGCCTCTCCTTCAGCTCTGCCGCTGCCCTCGCATAGCCTCCGTTGTCCGAATCGACCAAATGAATGTGTGCCCCGTTGTAGCTGAAGATGAGGCAGGTGATGAGCGCGGTCGGCGCCGAGTGCATGCCATAGACAAGAGAACCGGCCCGGAACTCGCCTTCGAGATACTCTGTGAGACGTTCACGCTGTTCTTTTGTTCCCGAGAGCGTCTGACGGAGTTTGTCGTCAAATTTCTTGAAATCGGTGTTGGCGACAAGCTGCCTCTTGTATGCGCCCCAGTCGGTGTTGGTTGAGCGGTATCCGATGGTCATCAAGACCGCTCCCAGGAGAGCTTTGAATCGGATCTTGAACCAATAGGCAATCCGCTGCAATGTTCCTTTTCCGAATGAACGAATGTTCGATTCTCCCGAGAGCCTTCGCTCAGTGAAGGCATAGGAGAGGAGGTTCTCCTGAACAGGATGGCACATCGTGTCGGATCCATAGACCTCACTCACCTTGGTGATAACGGCCCGATACGCCAGATTGCGTTCCTCGGAAGATGCGGCGATCGACTGGACGATCAGGGAGACGATTTCCCCGTGCGCGCTGGGAACGTTCTTCCAGCGGCATTCAAGCCCGGAGAAATCGGCTTCGGTATCGCTCCCGTCGGGTTTCAGGCTGTACCGATCGGCAGTCTCGGGGTCCTTGAGAAACTCTTCGGCGTATTGGAGACCCCAGCCGGTGAAGACAGCCTGGACGAAATTATCCGACACGCGATATCGGGCCACAAGGACGTCAAATCCGGCCTTTCGGATTTCCGTCACGGGGACGATTCCGGTACGCAGATCGAGGCGATAGACCTCTTCGGCCATTCGTTTTGTCGCCAGCAGCGCTCCACGGGCGCGGGAAAGAAGTGATTCGTGGAGACAGACGGTTGCCCCATCGCCGCCAAAGACAAACGGGAGAGAGAACGATCCCGTGAGGTTGAGCATCGCCATGATCGTCGATGCTCCCATCAGGTTCACCTCCTTGTACATTCCATTGTTGATTGCGACAGTGGAGTTCCTCACGTCGGTGACGACGACGTGCCAATCGTCAGGAAGGGGCGCGTAGAGGCGGGGTTGAGCGATATCCAGAAAATCGTTCAGGACCGGAAGGTCGACGTAAAACGACGGCGAAGAGAAATTCACCGGGCAATCTACCGGTCGGACCAAACGGCGAGCTCGTTGCCGTTGGGATCTGTGAAATGGAATCGGCGTCCGCCCGGGAAGGAGAAGATCTCTTTCACGATGCGTCCGCCGTGTTGCCGGATTGTGGACTGAGTTTTCTCGAGCTCGGACGAATAAATGACGACCAGAGGCGACGGCTTTCCGACCGGACCAGCCTTGTCGAACCCGCCGGCAAGTCTTCCATCCTCAAAGCTTGTGTAGTCAGGGCCATAGTCGGTGAATTTCCAGCCGAAGATCGCGGAATAGAATTTCTTTGTGGCCGGAATGTCTTTGGCCGGAAACTCAACGTAGTCGATTCGATGATGGTTGTCTTGTTGGGCCATGATTTTCCCATGATGTGTCCGATCTGGGGATCGGACTCTACACATCGGCTTTGCTTTGTTACTTCGTTTTCACGAAAACGGGTTGAGTCCATGCCCTGAGCCCGTTGCTCTCCTCAATCCGGGCCCGTACGTATCCTTCGGTTCCCTGGAAGTCGTAACGAGCGGGGTTGTCGTACGAAACGGAGAGTACGCGCCCTTCCTTGCCCACGAAAACCACCCGGTATCGTCTCGAATCATTGGCTGGGGTGCGGATCTCCACTGAAAGCGAGCTCTCCGTTGCCTGAATCTCTTTCAGGTTGACGCCGGTGGAGGCGTAGAAATCTCCTCTTGTCAGGGCATCAAGGACGGATTCGCGACTCAAGGCTGCGGCCCGAACCGCAATCCACGCCCGACCCGGGTTGGCGCGGGCGGGGCCGAATTCTTCGCGAAAATCATGCGAATCGTCAACCGCTGCCGCAAAAACAGAGATCCCCGCTGAGAGGAGCTGATCCCACATTTGTTCTGTTGACGGAATCCTCCCGTCGCCCGCGTGATTGACGATCGGATGCCCGCTCGCGATCTCCAGAAGGAACGGACCTTTGAGAGGGAGCATTTCTGTCGCTGTGAAGGCCCAGAGGAAATTGGGGTGATTCACGAGAGGAACTGCCTTCTGTGCACGGACCGCATCAATGCTGGCTTTCAGGATTTCTGTCACCGTCGACCCGCTCTGCCTGGGAATAACGCTGGAGATTCCAATTGCGTTGACATGGACAGTTTTCTCGTTTGTGATCTCTTCGGCCCCTATGAGAACAAAATTGTCGGTCGGATTGGAGTCCATCGGTTTGGGGTCGGTGAAGGTATTATGATCCGTCAGGGCGAGGAATTGGTACCCATGACGCTTATACCATGCCATGACCTCAAAAGGCGGCGAGTCACCGTCCGAATTGATCGTGTGGCTGTGAAGGTTCCCCTTGAACCATCTGAGCGGAGAATCCTGGGCAGTCGCTGCGGGCGTTAAGAGAACAAACGCCATGAAGAGAAGAACATGTTTTCTCATAATGTCTCTGGCTGTTACTGAGCACCTTGTTTTGTGATCTTCGAATTCGAATCCGGGTTGCCGTTCTCCCTGCGTTTGAGGCGGACCTTCGCGATGCCGGCGAGTCCAAGAAGCACCGTGAGGGCGGATCCTGCCATGCCCAGATAGACCGGCGAAAACTTCAAATCCTCCATGGATTCCTCCACTTCCTCCGTCAATTCGGTCCCGCGTTCCACAATCGCTTCCTGTATTGAATCCGCTTCCTCGAGGTAACCGACGAATCCTATGCTGTTCGGAAGAAGGAGGGCAATCAGAGAATAGAACACGAATCTCTTGATCAACCGCACGGTAAACATCATGACGGATCCAGCAACAAAGAGAAGCAAGGTCGAAATGAGGATTGGCTGGGCCCACATGCCCGAATCGACGTAAAGTTCCTTGAATTCTTCAAACATGTGTTTGACCCTTTCTCGGTTTCGTTACAAACGAACCCAGGCTTTTTCCCGGGAGCTCTTGACAATTCCGTCGATAACCTTCATGTTTGCCGCCGCATCCTCCAGGGGAGTCGGCACCGGCGTATCGTTCAGGATCGCCCGGGAGAATGATTCGCCCTGGAGCGTATATTGATCGCACCCTTCAAACTGGATCTCATGCCTGCCCGAGCCCGTATGTACGACGATCTTCGTCGGCTGATCCAGGGGAGGAGTGAACGGGAATTGGATTTCCATCCTTCCGCTGCTCCCAAAGACCTCGGCGCGCTGGGAAGGAGATGCCTGCGTTGCGCATGTGAATGAGGCAGTTCCTTGTCCGAACTCAAGAATGGCCGAAGCAAGTCGATCGGTCTTGAATCCGGGATCGATCCCAATTGATCCGCAGGCGCGTTGCGGTTCGCTCCCGTAAAGGAAACGCGCAAGAGAAATGCAGTAGCATCCGATGTCGAGAAGTCCCCCGCCACCGATATCGGCCCTGTTGCGAATATCAGTCGGGTTGATATTGTGATACGTGAAGACTGCATGGATATGACGTACTTCCCCAAGTACCTTGTCGCGGATCAAGCCTCGGATCTTTTCCCATTGGGGATGAAACCGGTACATGAAGGCTTCCATGACCTTGAGACGGGGATACTTCTTCAGGCTCTTTTGAAGGCTTTTCACCTCACGCGAGTTCACACCGATCGGTTTTTCACAGAGGACATGTTTGCCCTGCTTCAGGGATTCAAGAGTGAGAGGAATGTGGAGGTGGTTTGGGAGCGGATTGTAGATTGCCTGGATCTCTTTGTCGGCCAGGAGCTCTTCATACGATCCGTAAGCCTTTGGTATTCCCAACCGCTGTGCCGCCCGCCGCGCTTTTTCACCGTCCCGCGAGGCGATGGCAAGGATTTCCGAGAGCATCCCCTTTTGCATGCCGGGAATGACTCTATCGACACCGATTCTCGCTGTGCCGAGAATACCCCAGCGCACCTTTGTCATGTTTTCTCCAAAACAGAATGGGGGGAGAGCTGTGTCCCTGCCGTGTTCACAAGATCTTTCGGAACGGAAAATCGCGTTCTCACATCATCGTCTACACGGCTCGGTTTTCCACTTTGGGCGTTCACCGGGCACCAGAGAGTCCTGGCGCGGGCGAGAAGTCTTCTGTCGGCTGCACGAAGAATTTCGGTATGTCGCTCGAACGTCAGGTCGGTCGCCTGTCCTACCCAGGTTCTTGCAACAATCTTTTCTCCGAGTTGGGCCGAACGTTTGTAGTCAATTTCGTGGCGAACGACCACCCAATGCCATTTTTCCTGCTGATCCGGCGTGGCCCTTGCGGTCCAATGGGCGATCGCGACTTCCTGGACCCAGCGCAAATACACGATATTGTTGACATGGCCCAGCATGTCAATATCCGGCGGCTCGACCACTATGGGGATTTCGTAATGTTCCTGCGATGGATCCGGTTCCATACTCTTTCAGCCTTCTACTTGTTCCGCTGCCACATTCCGGGCGCTCGACCGTCGGGGTCCTCAAAGAGCGAAAACGCACCCATTCCTGGCACTTCCATTCTTTCGACGATAATCTTGCCGCCCGCCTTCGTGATTCTGGTCGAATACTTGCGAAGGTCATCGACATCAATATAGAAGGCCATATTACCAGGCCACGGGCCCTCTTGCGGTTTCATGATGCCACCGTTGATTCCCCCTGTTCCGCCCGTTTCGAGTATGCGTGAATTTTCCGAAAAACGCAAAAAGCGGGTAGTGTATCAGTTTTATTGAAAGTTTCAACGCAAAGGAGCAGAGGTCGCCCCGTAGAGAGAACGGGGCAAGCAGAGAAAACGCCCGCCTGCCTCAAGTGAGCACACATGCGGCGGGCAGGCAGAGGATTTCCGGATTCTGTTGTTCTCTGCGAACCCCTGCCTGCGTGCCGACCATTTCGCTTTATTGAAATGGTGAATGAA
>DATDRF010000241.1:0-13192 GCA_035291905.1 Bacteroidota bacterium | reverse complement strand
TGGCTTGTTCCAACTGAAAGTTCGGCTCAGACATCAAATCCCGCTGAAGCCGCAAAGAACTGGAGCCTGTTTTTCGAATACCATAAGAACGCGGACTTTGTCACCGCAGCACCCTACGGCTGGAAAGTTATTCAGCTCGATTCCAAGCTCTTCAAGACCGTCTATTCAAAGCTCGCAGAGTGCTACTACAGTTTCTATCAGAACAAGGATGCTGACAGCACAACCCGTCAGGCCTATGCCGATACCATGATCATCATCTATGACCTCGGCATAAAGAACGTTCCGGACAGGGCTTCAGGTTTATGGTTAACCCGAGGGTACGCTCTGGCGACCTATTTTCAGGGTCGTGATGATGAAGCGATTGCAAACTATGAAAAGGCAATTGAATTGGACCCTAAGACCGACTTCGCCTATGTCGATCAGCTGGGGCAGTTGTACATGAGGAATATGGATGGCAAGCCCGAATACAGGCTTAAGGCCGTTGAGCTCTATCGCAAAGTCCATGACGCCGATGCAGCCAATCAGGTCGCAGTCGACCGGTTGAAACAGTTAATCACCGATCCACAGGAGCTTGTCGAACTGGCCGAAAGAGACCTCAAGAACGATCCCGAGAACCCCGAGAAAATCTGGAATGCGGCGATGGCGCATATGGATGCCGAGCAATTTGGGGAGGCGCAGAAGGACCTGTTGAGACTCGTAAAGAAATTCCCCCAGGGCGGGAACTATTGGAACGAGCTTGCCAAGGCCTACCAACGCGATGGGAAGTACAAGCAAGCGATCGGTGCCTATGAGACATCGTTGAAAATCAATCCGGCCGTGCGGGAAAACAAGTTGAACATCGCCGTTTGTTACCGTCAGATGAAAGATTATGCTTCCGCCCGGTCCACGGCGCTGAAAGCCGCCCAGGCCGAAAAAGGATGGGGACAACCCTATATTGAAATCGCCGAGATCTACAAGGCCGCCGTGGAGAACTGCGTACGCGACACGAAGGGTGGCGACTGGGCCAAACTCGACATCGATGACAAACTTGTTTATCGCCTTGCCCAGATTTCCTATGACCGCGCGAGATCCGTCGACAAATCGCTGTCAAGCGAGAGCAGCCAGCGGATCAATGAACTCTCGAGCCTGGTCCCTTCCAAGGAAGACCTCTTCTTTAACAGGGAGAGGATCGTGAACGGCAAGATGGCGACAGCCGGCGCGTGCTACACATGGGTCAAGGAGGAAGTCGCCGTCGAGCTCAAATAGCGATGATAGCCCTCGCCAGTGACCATGCAGGTTTTCCCTACAAGGAGCGGTTGAAACAGCTTCTTGACGAACTCAAGTTGCCTTACAAGGATTTTGGCACACAGTCTCCCGAATCGACGGATTACCCCGACTGGGCGCACAAAGCGTCCGATGCGATCGCAAAGGGAGAATGCGATCGCGGGATCCTTGTGTGCGGGACGGGAATCGGAATGTCCATTGTCGCCAACAAGCACAAAGGGATTCGGGCTGCAGTGTGCGAATCGGTGACAGCTGCGAGACTTGCGCGACTCCACAACGATGCGAATGTGCTGACAATTGGAGAGCGGATCATCGGATGGGAAAGCGTCGTTGACATTGTTAAGACATTTCTGACCACCTCGTTCGAGGGCGGGCGGCACGAACGCCGGGTGAAAAAGATACATTCGTTGACTGACCGCTGACCATCATCGGATTTGTCCGGCAGATCCGAGTTCCACATCATTATTCCCGCTGAACCTCATGCCTATGCCACACCTTCAACGCGTTGACCCCGACATTTTTCGAACCATTCAAAGCGAGATTCACCGTCAGAACTCCAAGCTGGAGCTCATTGCGTCGGAGAATTTCGTGAGCCTTGCGGTGCTTGAGGCCCTCGGCAGCGTCCTGACCAACAAGTATGCCGAAGGATACCCCGGGAAACGATATTACGGCGGCTGCGAGTTCGTCGATCAGGCGGAGAACATTGCGAGAGACAGGGTGAAGCGGCTCTTTCGAGCTGAATACGCAAACGTGCAGCCCCATTCGGGCTCACAGGCCAACATGGCCGTCTATTTCACTTTCCTCAAACCGGGCGATAAGGTCCTGGGAATGGATCTTTCGCACGGCGGCCATCTCACCCACGGTTCGCCGGTGAATTTTTCGGGTCAACTCTATCAATTCACCGCGTACGGAGTCTCCAAGGAGACTGGTACGATCGATTACGACGGTGTCGCGGAGATCGCGAAGAGAGATCGCCCCAAGATGATCACGGTCGGCGCGAGCGCATACTCGCGCAACATTGATTACAAGAGGTTCCGCGCCATTGCCGACAGTGTGGGCGCATTTCTTTTTGCCGATATCGCACACCCCGCAGGGCTGATCGCTTCAAAGCTTCTGAACGACCCCCTTCCCCACTGTCATGTAGTAACTTCGACGACGCACAAGACCCTGCGTGGACCAAGGGGCGGACTCATTCTCATGGGAAAGGATTTTGAGAATCCGTTTGGCACCGTTGCCCCGAAATCGGGGAGGAAGAAGATGATGTCGGAGCTGCTGGACTCCATGGTCATTCCTGGGATTCAAGGCGGCCCTCTGATGCATGTCATTGCCGCCAAGGCGGTAGGATTCCACGAGAACCTGCAGCCTGCTTTCAATGAGTATTCAGGAGTGGTGATCAGAAATGCCAAAGCGCTGGCACTCGCCCTGACGAAACGAGGATTCAACATCATTTCGGGGGGGACCGACAATCATCTCATGCTCATCGACCTTCGCAACAAGAATGTGACGGGAAAACATGCCCAGGAGGCCCTGGACGCATCGGGTGTCACCGTCAACAAGAATGCCGTCCCCTTCGACGACAAATCCCCCCTCATCACCAGCGGCATCCGGGTCGGTACTCCGGCCGTCACGACCCGAGGGATGAAGGAAAAGGAGATGGAGGTGATTGCCGATCTCATCGACAAGGTCATATCAAACATTGAAAAGACCGACGTTCATTCCGCCGTCAGCGGTGAAGTCGGCCGCCTGTGCGGCTCGTTCCCTCTTTACCCTGAGATATCCGGCAAGAACTCATGACGAAGTATTTCACACAGCCCGGTGAAAAGGACCAGGATGCACCAGAAATGACGTTCCTGGATCATCTTGAGGAGCTGCGATGGCATATCGTCAAGGCTCTGATCGGGCTGCTTGTCGCGACGGTGCTGTGCGCTCTCTACGCCGACTACATCGTTCAGGACCTCCTTATGCGGCCGCTGAACGAAGCCGGGCTCAAGTCACAGGTTCTTTCGCCGTACGGGATCGTTCTTCTTTACATGCAGACGGTGTTGATATGCGGACTTATCCTGAGCATGCCCAACACGCTGCTGTGGCTCTGGAAGTTCGTTGCTCCGGGGCTCCTTCCCAAAGAGCGAAGATACATCGCACGGATCGTTTTCTTCACCTCGCTTTGTTTCTTCTCAGGCGTTGCGTTCTCGTATTTTGTCCTCCTTCCCCTTTCCCTGAAGTTCTTTGCGGGATTCGGAACGCAAAACATCGATCTGAACATTGCCGTTGATCATTACATCAGTTTTGTCCTTACGCTCCTCCTCGGGGCGGGGCTTGTCTTTGAACTCCCGATGGTCTCATATTTTTTGACGAGGATGGGTTTTCTTACTCCCGCTTTCATGCGGCACTATCGCCGGCATTCTATCGTGGCGATTCTGGTGATTTCTGCCATTGTCACACCCACACCCGACCCCATGACCCAGATCATGCTTGCCCTCCCCATGCTGTTGTTGTATGAATTGAGTATCTTTGTGTCCAAGATGGCGTCCAAACGAAACGCGCCTCCCGAAACCGAACAATCGCTGCTTCCAACGGAAGAACGCTCGTGAACCTGACAGGCAGAAAGGCGATCAGCATCGATTCGATTAAAGAGCCGATCCAGGGTGAACTCAAGGAGTTCGATCGATTCTTCAAGGAATCCATGCGATCGACGGTCATGCTGGTTGACATGATCGCCCGTTATATTGTGAGGCAGAAAGGAAAACGGGTCCGCCCGCTGCTTGTCTTGTTGAGTGCGAAGGCATGCGGAGCTCTTACAGAAAGCACCTTCCGCGGGGCAACGCTCGTCGAGATTCTCCACACAGCCACCCTCGTGCATGACGATGTGGTCGATGATGCTGATACCCGCCGCGGCCTGGCCTCCATCAACGCCGTCTGGAAGAACAAGGTTGCCGTCCTCATGGGCGACTATCTGTTGTCCAGGGGCCTGCTGCTTGCCCTCGAACACAACGACTACTACTTTCTGAAGGCCACTTCGCAAGCGGTCAAACGGATGAGTGAAGGCGAGCTTTTACAGATACAGAAGAGCAGACAGCTTGACATCGACGAGCCGACCTATCTCAGGATCATTGCCGACAAGACCGCTTCGCTCCTCGGGACCTGCACGGACATCGGCTGTGCAAGCGTCACCGACGATCCGGCCAGACGCGTCATGATGCGGCGATTTGGGGAAAACGTGGGGATGGCATTCCAGATTCGCGATGACCTCCTTGACTATCTCGGAAGGAGAAGCATCATCGGCAAACCGACCGGCATCGATTTGAAAGAGAAAAAACTCACTCTTCCTCTCATTCATGCGTTGGAGCATTCCGACCGAAGAGAGGCGCGGCAGGCATTGCGCGTGATTCGCAACGGTGCAAAACAAAAGGATGTCGACTGGATCGTGGATTTTGTCAGAAGCCAGGGTGGAATCGACTACGCTGTGTTGAAGGCTGAATCCTACGCCGCCGCTGCCCGCGAAGAGCTCACTCCCCTCCAGGAGTCCGACGCGAAATCCGCCCTTCTCCAGTTTGTCGATTTCGTCATGGAACGAGACAGCTAGCCCCAAAAACAGCAAATCCGCCAGAAGGCGGATCTGCTCGCAGGCTCTTTTCTTCTGCCGACCTACCGCACAAACTCCCTTTCATCAGTTCTCACCACCAGCACCGGACACGGCGCTTTCCGAACCACTTTCTCGGCCGTGCTGCCGAAAAGAGCATGCTCGATGCCGGTGTGTCCATGTGTCGCTATGATGATGAGATCCATCTTCTCTTCTCTCGCGTACTGAAGGATCTCATAGAACGCTTTACCGGTCCTGATGGCCCGCCTTGCGGGAACCCGCCGGCCGATGTCATGGGCGAGCAATTCATCCAGTTCCTCAGCCCCCCGCTTGCGAAGCTCATCCTCGATCGCCGGGAACCCGACCTGACCGAAGCTGAAGTCGGCAGGATAGACAGTCGGTTCGACAACATAGATGAGGTCAATCGATGCATTGAATTGACGGGCAAAGGGAATTGCGTACTGGAGGGCTTTTCGGGAGTACCCCGAGAAATCGATCGGAACAAGAATCCGATTCAGGTCAATGCGGGACAGCTTCTTACCGGGCGCCCGCTTCTTTGTGGCGCTCGTCTTCTTTTTTGCTGTTTTCTTCGCCATTGGAGTTCCTTTCCATTTCGGACCGCAGCTCATCCATTTGGCTTTTCAGTTTCGACAACTCCTTGTCGGTTTTTCTCAGTCGTTGACCCACAATCTCGGCCAGCTTGAGGACAATCTTGATGCCGAGGGCCGGCTTTCGCTCAATCAGGTCGAAAAGATCAGGCCGGAAGAACCCGATGAGCAGGCAGTCGGTCTTGCACACAGCCAGTGCGGAGCGCGGCGACTCGTCAAGCAACCCAAGTTCACCGAAGAAGTCACCCTCCGAGAGAACGGCGAGCTCCTTTTGGTTCCCGTCTTTGTCCACAATGGCAATTGAAACAGACCCCTCCTGGATGATGTACATCCCAAGTCCGGGGTCTCCCTGGTGGAATACAGGCTCGCTCGCCTGATACTCGCGTTTATGAACGATGGCGGCAACTTCTTTCAGTTCGCGAAAAGTCAGGCTCGCAAAAGCAGGCACCTTGCTCAGCAGTTCCTGAACAGAGCCCTTCCTGATGCTCCTTTCGGAAAAGATGTTCTTCCAGATTGCGTTGTCACCGACAAATTTGGGTACGGCCATAGATCAAATGAACGTTAACCAGTGATATTTATCGTTTCCGTTGTGGACCACGTCGAAGAATGCCTTTTGGAGCTCTTTGGTGACCGGCCCCGGTTTCCCCTCCCCCACAACAATCTTATCCACGGAGCGGATGGGGGTGATCTCGGCTGCGGTTCCCGTGAAGAAGAGTTCCTCGGACGTATACAGCATTTCCCTGGGGATCTGCATTTCTACGACCGGATATCCCAATTTCTTCGCCAACGTGATAATCGCGGAACGGGTCACTCCGGGCAACAGCGCAGACGCGAGGGTGGGTGTAAAGACCGTTTCATCGCGAACGAGAAAGATATTCTCTCCGCTCCCCTCACTCACGTTGCCAGCGTAGTCAAGGGCTATTCCCTCCACGTATCCGCCTGCAATTGCCTCGAGCTTGATGAGCTGCGAATTCAGATAATTGCCGCTCGATTTTGCCATGGTGGCAAACGTGTTGGGCGCCGAACGATGCCATGACGCAACGCAGACATCGATCCCCTTCTCAAGGGCGGCATCTCCAAGGTACGCTCCCCATTCCCAAACTGCAATAGCAACATCCACCGGACAGCCGGTCGGATTAACACCGACGTCGCCGTACCCGCGGTACACAAGCGGGCGAATGTAGCAGGCCTTCAGCTTGTTTGCACGGATGGTCTCTTTGATGGCTTTTTCAAGATCAGCCTTTTTGTAAGTGATGTCACTTCGATAGATCTTTGCCGAATCGTACAATCTGCGGATATGTGCATCCAACCGGAAAATCGCCGAACCCTTTTTTGTGTTATAGCAGCGGATTCCTTCAAACCACCCCGAACCGTAGTGAATCACATGGGACAGGATGTGGATCTTTGCATCCTCCCACTTGATAAGCTTCCCGTTCATCCAAATTGTATCAACTTTTTTGACAGGCATGACAGCGTTCCTTCCTCGAATAGTCAACGCTCATTAGATGGACATTTCGTAGAGTCGGTACCGCTTGTAGGGTTCGCCATTCAGCGTCTTCGCTGCGCGAATCATCTTCTCATTGTCTTCCAGGATCCATCCCGCGTCCCCAAAGTAGTACCCCAGCTTTTTGGCGCGAACAGCGGTTTCATAGAACAAGACCCCGGCAGCACCCGTGTACAGATACTCGGGCAGCACTCCCAGGGCAATGATCCGGCAGAGATTGATCTCCTTCTTCCTCAGCATCAAGTGCATCAACCCCGGAATCAGCCACCCCCGCTTATTGTGCTTCAAAGCAATGTTAATATCGGGAAGAGAGAGGCCAAATCCAATAGTCTTGCCATCCTTCTCGGCAAAGATCAATAAATCAGGAACAACTATCGGTTTAAGATCCGCCGCAAGTGCACTGATCTCAGCGTCGGTCATCTGCACCGCGCCCCAGTTGTACATCCATGCCTTGTTGTAGACATCCTTCAGCTTCTGTACTTCATCATCAAAGTGTTTTATATCGAGAGGGCGAAAGACCAGGTTGTGCCGCTCCTTCACGAGATTGTTTACGCGCTCGAGCTTTTCCGAGTACACCTTGTCCTGGTTCAGGAGGTAGGAGAAGAGATCCTTGACCTTCGTCAGGCCGTATCCTTCCAACAGTTTGATGTAATACGGCGGATTGTACGGCATGAGAATCACCGCAGGCTTGTCGAAGCCTTCCACCAAAAGCCCGTATTCGTCATTCACGGAAGGTGTCACAGGGCCGCGCATCGTGTTCATGCCCCGTGCCCGAAGATACTCCTTCGCCTTGTCAAGCAGGGCGTTCGCAACCGATTGATCGTCGATGGATTCAAAGAACCCGAAGAAACCGACCTTATCATTGTGTTCCTTGTTATGATTATGGTTCACAATGGCGGCAATTCTCCCCACCGTCACCCCTCCGCGCTCGGCCAGGAAGAATTCTGCGTCCGCGTGCTGATAGAACGGATTCTTCTTCCTGTCCATGAGTTTTTTTCGGTCCATCCAGAGTGGAGGAACCCAGACTGGGTCGTTTCCATAGAGAGTCCAAAGGAAGCGAATAAACTCCTTTGTATCTCGTGAGCCGCTGAGCGGCCGAATGGTGATGGCGTCCATAGAATCGGCAGGGATTTGTGGGAATATGAAGCGCAAAAGAAACGCCGCGGCAGAGTCTGTCGCGGCGTCTTCAATCAACAACTTGCGCGGGCGATCATGATCGACTAGTTGATGATGCCGAGTTTCTTACCAACCGAACAGAAGATCTCAAGGATCTTGTCCAAATGGTGGTCCTCATGTGTCGCCATATAGCTTGTCCGGAGCATTTCCATCCCCGGCGGGACTCCCGGACGAATGAATGCATTCACAAAGACCCCCGCATCGAACAGTCCCCGCCACATCATGAGGACTTTTTCCGTGTCCCCGATGATCACGGGAACCACGGCGGAGTCATGTTCATTCACCCTGTACCCCATTTTTGCCAGTCCCACCCTCATTTTTCGTGCATTATACATGAGTTTGTCGATCAGCTCCGGCTCTTTCTCGAGGATATCCAGGGCCACGATCGCAGCTGCGACCGATGCAGGGGTGGGGCTTGCGCTGAAAATCAGGGCCGGAGCCTGGTGTTTCAGGTAATTGATGACAGAACGATCACCGACGACGAACCCCCCCAAAGAGGCGAACGTCTTGCTGAACGTACCCATGGTCATATCGGTCTCCTTTTCGAGACCGTAGTGGCTCGCGGTGCCTCTCCCCCCCTTGCCGATGACGCCCACCGCATGTGCGTCGTCGATGAGGATTCTACCGTTGTATTTCTTGGCTATTCTCACCATTTCGGGCAGATTGACAATTTCACCCGAAGTGCTGAAAACACCGTCGGACACGATCAATTTTCCCGCATCCGCCGGCAGGTTCGATATGACGCTTTCCAGATGCTTCATATCGTTGTGCTTGTATCGCACAATGGTTTGCGCCTTACCGTCCATGAGAGAGTTCCCTCCGGCCGCCATCAGATTACCGGCAACGATGCAAGCGTGGTTATCCTTGTCGGAGACCACGTATTCACCGCGCTGCACGAGGGTCGGGATTATCCCTTGTGCCGTTTGATATCCTGTGCTATAGAGAAGGCAGTCTTCTTTTCCGAAGAAGGCCGAAAGACGGCGTTCGAGTTCGACGTGCAGGTCGAGTGTCCCGGTGAGATAGCGCGATCCGGAACAGCCCGTGCCGTATTTGTCGATCGCCTTTCGTGCAGCCTCTTTCACGCGGGGATCAGCGGTAAGGCCGAGATAGTTGTTCGATCCCGCCATGATCACTTTGCGTCCTTCAATACGAACAACAGGTCCCTCACTCTCCTCTATGGCATGAAAATATGGATACATCCCCAACGCCTTTACTTCGTCGGCGCGGGTGAATTGTCTACACTTCTCGAAAAGGTCCAACGTCATCTCCCATTTTCAATGGCACCTCATGAACAGCATCAAGCTTCTTTTGCTTGTCGAAATTTTTTTCAATATACTTCAATATGTAGGCAATGTCAATGAAGGGCTCTTCCCATTCCGACGGTCGCGATCACAGGAGGTACGGGGTTTATCGGCAGCCACACGGTCGAAGAGTTTATTCGCCTCGGTTTTCATGTCCGCTGTCTCATTCGTCCCCGCCGCAACGGAATCGGCTGGCTGAAAAACCTGCCGGCCGAGATCATCGAAACAAATTTCTCTCACGCTGCGACTCTCGCACGACACGTACACGGCGCGGATTACGTCGTTCATGTTGCCGGGACCACGCGGGGAAGACGGCGAAAAGATTTCTTCAGGGGAAATGTCGAGGTCACCGCCAACCTTCTCGATGCCTGCAGAAAAGCAGGCGGAGTGAAGAAGTTCTGCTATCTCAGCAGTTTGACGGCGGTTGGCCCGAGCCCGGAGGGAAAGCCTGTCGACGAAACTGCCCCCTGTCGTCCCATCACATCATACGGAGAGTCCAAGCTCGAAGCAGAACGCGTCTGCATGCGATTCTCTCAGGACATTCCCGTGGTCGTGATTCGCCCCCCCGCCGTGTACGGACCGCGCGACAGCGATATCCTTGACATGTTTCGTTGGATCAGTTTTGGACTCGTACCGGTCATCGGTTCCCCTAACAAGACTCTCAGTCTCGTCTACGCTCCCGAGCTCGCTCGGGCAATTGGAATCGCGACTGTGTCGGAAAAAACAAAGGGAGAGACTTATTTTGTTGCGGATGCCGAACAGTACGGATTCTCCGCCCTTGTCGACATAGCCGCCGGATTGCTCGGAAAAAGTGCCTTCCGCCTTCCCCTTCCCACTTCTCTCGTCTACTCGATCGCCGCCGCTACGCAGGCCGTTTCATGGATCTTGCCCAAGCCTTCCGTTGTAAATATCGACAAAGTCAAGGATCTACTGACACCACATTGGGTTTGTGATCCTGCCAAGTTTCAGAAGGAACTTGGTTTCACCACCATGGTGAAAGCCGAGGAAGGACTACGTCGGACCCTTGATTGGTACAGGGAGCAGAAATGGCTGTGAGGTTGCTATCTAGAAGAACGGCTCCAGAATCAGAAAAGCAAGAGCGGCAACGCCGGCCGAGACAGGAATAGTAAGTACCCAAGCGACAACGATACGACGCGCGACCCCCCATCGAACGGCGGACAATCGACGTGTTGCACCGACACCCATAATCGCCCCTGCGATTGTATGGGTTGTGCTGACAGGGATTCCCGCCATTGCGGTACCCAACAGGACGAAAGCCCCTCCGGATTCGGCGCAGAATCCTCCTACCGGCCTAAGATGCGTTAATTTGACTCCCATGGTTCGAATCACCTTCCATCCGCCGGCAAGAGTACCCAAGCCTATCGCCGTGTGGGCTGATAGAATTACCCACGTCGGCACTTCAAATTCGGAGAGATACCCGCCGGAATACAATAGAATCGTGATGATCCCCATTGTTTTCTGAGCATCATTCATGCCATGGCCCAGACTGTAGGCCGCTGATGACAGGAGCTGCCCGACACGGAACCAACTGTCGACCCTTCGACCGGAAAAGCTACGAAAAATCCAGTTTACCGCAATCATCAGTACGAATCCCCCAATGAGTCCGATCACGGGTGCAAGGAAAATGAACACCACCACCTTAATGATCCCGGCGGCGTTCAGGGCAACAAGCCCCCCCTTGATGAGCCCTGCCCCGGCCAACCCACCGATCAATGAGTGAGAAACACTGATAGGAAGACCGTAGTGCGTACAAAGATGAGTCCACAAGATGGCGCCGACGAGTGCAGCCAGTATTACGTGCTGATTGACGATCGCCGGATCGATAATCCCTTTGCCAATCGTCTTGGCTACGGCCACACCAAAGCCGAAAGCCGCGACAAAATTGAAAAAGGCGGCCCATAAGACCGCCATCTTTGGCGACAGGACGCGCGTGGAAACCACTGTCGCAATAGAATTTGCGGCGTCATTCATCCCGTTGAGGAAATCGAACAGTAACGCAATGACAATAATGATTATCGTGAGCGTCAACATAGCTTTCTCGGTTTGCTGGAATAATGGGTCACCCTAAGCATGCTTGATGACTATCCCTTCGAGCACGTTCGCTGCGTCCTCGCATTTGTCGGTCGCAGTTTCCAACCCCACGTAGATCTCCTTCAGTTTGATGATCTGGATCGGATTCTTTTCTTTCTTGAAGAGATCCGCTATCGCTCTGTCGAAAATGGAATCAGCCTCGTTTTCGTACTGATTCACTTTCTGAAACACTTCCATCAGCCGCTCCGGGTGGTGGAGATCCCTCATCAGGCTGACGCCGCGGTGAAGCTCTTCCACGGAAAGGTAGAGGACATCGCTTAGACGGACCAACTCATGAGGAGATTTTCGAATGTTGTACAGCACCATGCGCTGTGCACTGCCGTCGATGTGGTCCAGAATGTCGTCCAACGCGGATGTAAGGACATGGATATCCTCACGATCAAGCGGGGTCACAAATGTCGCGTTGAGCTCCGAGAAGATCTTGTGTGTCACGGAATCACCGCGATGTTCAAGGTCCTTGATCTCGTTCACGAGCTGTTTCTGTTGCTTCTGGTCCCGCGCATTCATGAGCTGTTTCATCATATCGGCAGCCATGAGGAGGTTTCGGGTGGATTCTCCGAGCAGTGTAAAGAATTTATCATCGTGCGGAAGTAGTTTCCGAATAAGCTGATCCAGTTTCATTTCTTGTGCCTTATGATGGTTGTTCGATAATGCCAATCGACGTGAGGTCGGAACAACATTCCGACGCACAACACTTCAGTGCATTGATTCAAGTCGTTTCTTGAGTTGATTTGATTGATTCCAAAGTTCCCCGGGAAGTCTCTCTCCGAATTGCCTGTAGAACTCATGGATCCCGCCGATCGCATGCAGCCATCCGTCCTTGTCAACGTCGGTGAGGATTTTCATCGCCCCATTGAGCAGGGGCAGGCCGTGAAGGTCGATCGCATTGGGCGTTGGAAGATAGCCAATCCGGCTTTCCACTGCTTCTCCTCCGCCCCGGACGCGTTCCAGGATCCACTTGAGGACGCGGATATTCTCTCCGTAGCCGGGCCACAGGAATTTCCCATTCTCATCCTTCCTGAACCAATTCACGCGAAAGATTAATGGCGGTTTCTTCAGTTTCTTCCCCATCCGGAGCCAGTGGCCAAAATAGTCGCCCATGTTGTAGCCGCAAAACGGAAGCATCGCCATCGGATCCCGCCTCACGACTCCCACTTTTCCCGTAGCGGCGGCAGTCGTCTCAGCGCCCATGCTCGACCCCAGGAATACGCCGTGTTCCCAATCGAACGCCTGATTGACAAGAGGGATCATCACCGAGCGCCGGCTCCCAAAAATGATCGCGGATATCGGGACCCCCTCGGGGCTCTCCCATTCGGAATCGATAATGGGACATTGTCTCGCGGGAGAGGTGAAACGTGAATTCGGATGGGCCGCAGGCGATTTCCCGTCCCAGGTATTCCCCTGCCAATCTTTCAATCCACCGGGCGGAGGCACACCCATTCCTTCCCACCAGGGTTCATTCTTGTCGGTCAACGCAACGTTGGTAAAAATCGTATTCTTGTCGATCGTATCCATCGCCACGGGGTTGGTCTGAGTTCCAGTCCCGGGAGCGACCCCGAAGAATCCCGCTTCGGGATTCACGGCCCGAAGCTGGCCCTGATCGTCCACGTGGAGCCAGGCGATATCATCCCCCACAGTCCACACTTTG
>DATDRF010000240.1:0-24973 GCA_035291905.1 Bacteroidota bacterium | reverse complement strand
TGACGGCGATCGTGTCTCCTATCCTTGAATCGGCTTGAAGGCCGAATGGAATCCGGGGGATAACTGTGATGATCGTGGGATCCGATTCAAGCGTACGGATTTTCCGTTCGGTGTCGGGGGTGTAGTTGTACGCCGTGACAGCGTAAATGTATTCTCTTCCGTTGTAGATCGGGTCGCCATATGAGTTCTTCAAAAAATCCTCTTTGATGCGCAAGAATCGCTGAATTCCGGAATCTGTGCCTCGTTGCACGATACCGGTCCCTTCAAGTCCGGTCTCCGGAACAAACACGCGGCTTCGTATCAGGGTGACTCCGTTTTTAATGTCAAAGGTTGCCAACTTGACTCCTGCTGAAGGGGAGGAAGAAGTGGATGGCAGCTGGTAAACATTGTATCCTTCAAACCGATAGGTCCCGGCAAAAATGGTCGCTTCAGTCCGCTCCACCTTCTTGGCGTTGTCTCCCCAATCCAGAATTATCTCACGGTTCGACGGAGTAACAACAAGTGCCGGCTTTTCCGGGGCCCTCGCAAACTCAAACGATGCCTCAAAGGCTTTCCGCGCGACTGCAATATTCGCCTTCATGATCGCGATGCTCGAGAGCCGGTCGGCACCCAGACCAACAGCAACGCTTACGACAAGCTCTGCCGTATCACCGGGAGCAAGTCGCGAGGGGCCCGTGGATGCAAGAATGCGCACATCGCCGGGTGCATAAGAATAATTAGTTCCGAGTCCGTCGACATGGCCGGTTTGCGTAATGGGATCGCCCCCAAAAGGGAATTTCGTCGGCGGATATCCCGGCGGGCCCGGGTACGGTGTAGCGCTGTCCGACATTGTCCCCAACGGGAGGAATCCTCGTAGCATTTTCCACCATCGTCCCGACCCTCTGTCGTAATCCGCGTACGGCGGATCGGTCCAGGGGTCGCCTGCTTTCTCGGGCGCGAACGAGGTCATGGGGAGGTTTTTCCTATCATAGACTTGCTGCAACCCGAAAAGGCCTGAATCGCCGGGAGCCGGGACAAGCGGACCTCCCAAGATTGTGTAGCCTGTGCTTGGGGGAGCAAGTGAGAAGCGTTGATATGAATTGTCTGTCGTATTTCCGTTGTATCCATAGCCAAGACTCAGGGTTGAGTCACAGGCATAGAGGTCATCGCCGGCGTTTCCGATGTCGATATCCGACCATTGTCCGATAAAGAGGCTGTCGACATAGAATGAACCCTTGATTCCGGAGGTCACATCGATGCCTCCCTTGTTGATGAATCGGTACCGGACGAAATAATGGTCGGGGAGTTCGGTTCCCGATTTGTATCCCCAGACGGTCTTCTGAACCTCCAGGCCTATGGGTTCAGATCCGGCGAACACGAGGGTCTTTGTTCTGTCCAGGCTGTGATACACGGTGTACAGAACCTGATCGGCGGGCACGCCGATGGGGCTCGCAGCGATTCCGGGCTCGTCGTAATTCCCTGCCATGAGACTGTCGAGCGTGAAACTGGAGCTGAAGGCAGGAGGTGGATCATATACACCATTTCCGTTGCGATCAATGAAAGGGGCTCCGTACTGCACAGGCCAATCATTCCAATCCGCTTCATATCGATCCATGACTGCATCGATCATCCAGGTTGTGGCGCTCCCGGCCGAGAGCTGCTCATTGGAGATCGAGGCATCCTTGATCTGCTCAAAAGAGGTCATCTCTCTGTAGTCACGCCGAATGCGATAGATACGAGCTCGCGGATCGTTCGTCGAGTTTGTGTAGTTCGCCGTTGCACCGCTTCCACTTACCCACCCCTGTACCATTCCGTGATTCGACAGATATGTCCCTCCGTTCACGCGAATCGGTTGAACACCTGCCTTCATTCCTCCGTTCTCCGGCCAGTTGCCCAGGTACATGATTCCGCCGAAAACGAGATTGTCTTCATAGATACAGCGAGCGGTGAACATGGGATAAGACGTACCATCCTCTCCGCCAGGGGAATGATTTCCTTCGCCGTCCGACCTGTGCCAGGTCCAGAGATTGTTGATGTTGAGGACCTGCCAGCTGAGTCCCGCAGTTCCTTTTGGGAGTTGCTGACGCACTGATTTCTCGGGTCCCTGCTGCTGGGCCAGCACGGTCCATGAAAGGGAGGCAAGAAGAAGAGCAATTGTCCTCATTGTGAACTCCCCAATGTGACGTTCACGCCAAACTGAATCCGACGAGGCGGGCTGTACAAATCGTAACCCGTTGCACCCATATATGCCCAGCGATTCTCCAGGTTGATGTCGCGGTAGAAACTCTCATAATTCGGCAATAGCCTGTTGTTCTCGGAAAAGGAACTCGCAAGCCACGAATCGTCGTTTGCAGTTCCCGTCTTTGGGTAGACATTCAAGATATTCTTTGTATTGAGGACATTGAGGATGTCGAGGAACACGGTGACGGCAGCGACTTCAGAGTCGAATGATTTGGATAGCCGAAGGTCGAGATTGAAGGAGATGGGAGTTGTGGATGAATTATGAGCCTCAAGAGGGTAGACGAATCGCGGGTCCTGAATAGAGTAAACTCCAATATTCCACGGGCTTGACGCACCGAGATTCTGAATCTCATATTCTTTCGTATAAGGATGTCCGCCGCGTGCCGAGAGAATTGCCGTCGCTTCAATCCCACCCAACAGAATCCCTAAGTTTTCATTGGTTCTGGCGTGAAGAAGAGCGGTTGCGCGATGACTTTGCTGATAGTCGTACGGGTACATCGTCGTTGGGACAGGAGGGAACGTCTCGTCGGAAAAAAGGACTCGATTTGACCTCGGGTTCGAAGAGAGTCCCTCTGCCATCGAGTACTCATAGGTTAGGAGAGCAGAGAATCCCGAAGAAAAAGTCACATTGCATTCCACCTCAATCCCCTTCGCTCGGCCGTTCCCGTCGTTTCGGTATTGCGTAAAAAGGATTGTTCCTTGGGGATCGTAATAGCGTGCCATTTGAATCTGGTTGCTCAAAACCTTGTAGAAGGCAGTTGCGCGGGTCGTAACAAGGGGACTTATCACCTGTTCTATGCCGAATTCGAAAAGCTTGGACCTTTCCGGTCTCACTTCAAAGGCAAGTTCCCCCCCATACGGAGAACGATCTCCCCCGGAGATCGCCCTGCTGAATCCATGGCTGGATACATAAAGAGGACTCAATGCGGGCATTTGGGCGAAGAGCCCATACCCGGCGTGGAACGTCGTTCGGTCTGTCGGGCTGAACTGCAGATTGATGCGGGGGAGGAGAAGGGTAACGGGATCGGTCGGGTTGATCTTGCTTTCGTCCATGATACCCAAGGCAACATTGTAATTAATGATGTTATAGAAACCGTAGTTGTTCGGAGCAAGGGTGGCAGTTTTGAGCTTCGGGTCAAATCGCTCATAGCGAATGCCTGCTTGAATGTAAGCCCCCTCCGATCGGATAGTCCCTTCAGCGTACGCTGACGTGAAGATCGGTTCGTATGGGGGATCCAGCAGCGCATCGGGACTGCCAGCGAGTTTGTATCCATCCGACTCACGACCGAGGAATGTGTATCCGTAATTGGTTATGCCGCCTCTCTCAAGATAGCGGATCCTCTTTTCGTATTCGCTTGCGTAAACCGCATCAGGAACACCGTTCTGATCTGGATCGAGAAACCGAAGCAGATTGGAAACATTGCCGACGTTGAATGATCGCATTGTCCACGAGTCAATACTCCCACCGGCTTTCACCTCAAGAAAAGAAATGGGATGGGAAACAAGGTCGATCGCCCATCGGGTTTGGGATTGTCTGTTCTTGGAGTATTTGTTGTTCGGAGCTCCGGGAGCATAGAAGCGAAACGCGAAAATCGTACTGTAGAGATCAGGTCCATTGTATCGGTTCAGCCACTTGGATGTATTGAAGTATGTCGCATTCGCGGCGCTGTCACCATAGGCAAGCCAGTTATCCTTGAAAACAGGATCGAATGTCTTTGAATACCGATCATAAAATGAGAATGAGACCGTTGCAGATACGATTTCTCCGAGAGAGTATTCTGCACGAACTGCTCCAAGTTTCGTCTTCGTGCGGCTGATCATGTTCTTCGACTGATTGAAGTAATTCGTCAGCACAAGAGGCCATTCGGATCCAACGGTGTATTCATTCTCGTCGTAGCTTCCCATGGCTGAGAGGGAAATTCCATAGAGCTCGATCGTTCCGTTCCCCTGGAATGTGGAACGCTCGGACCGATTGCCCGGGAGGAAGTTTCGGCTGAACGCAACGGGGCCGGGAAGCGGTCTGCCTACGTTACTATAACGCCAAAGGCCGTCATCGACGAGATTCTCGTACCGAAACGGTTCGAGGAACATCGGCTGGCGGTTGGCGTACGTCGTCCGCTGGCCAGCAAGGAAAAACCGAATCCCTAACCACGGGAGCGGGCCGCCGATTGTTCCCACAACATTCTCATACCCTTGAACCGTGGTCTTGAGAAACTCTTTTCCCGGAGATCGGAACTTATCCGATTGAATATCGACAAACGCGCTCAGTCGATCTCCTCCGGTCTTCATTCTGCTCATCACGATTCCGCCGTTGTAGCTTCCCATTGTCGCACTGTACGGGCCGATGTGAACATCCAGCATTTCGATTGCCTCGGGAATAAGAGCCACGCCGTTCGATCCGTACATCGGATTGGTCACGTCAACACCATCGATGAAATACCCGGCTTCATTTGAGCGGCTGCCGCGCAAGTGAAGCTCATTGTTGATGGAAACAACGCCGGCAGCAAGGGGAAGGTAATTCTCGGTGCCGCGAAATGGGAGTCGGGAGATCAGATCCTTGTTAAACGACTGCACGGACCACGGGAACTTTACTTTGATGCGTCCTGTCGAAACCTGAGCGGCGGGTGGTGCAGCAACGAGGGAGTCTCTCGCACTCAAGGAATCGACTTGAGCACGAAGAACGGTGGGAAGTAGTGCCGGTATGAGGGAGAATAGGATGAGTCTATGAGCCATGACAACAGCCCCTCCTCTGTATCATGCGTCCGCTGAGATCGCTCAAAAAAGGTAAAGAAATCTGTCGGTGTGTCAAAGGAGAAATGCGACGAAGAGTATTTTTTGAGGGATAAGCCCGCCCGCGACGGGGATGAATGACAAGAATTAAAAGGGTGAGAATGGTTCTTAAGATGGGAGAGCTGACAGCCTTCACGATTCTCGGCGTCGGGCGGGGATCCCGTCGCTGTTAGACGGGACCTGAAACCTGTAACCCAGAATCAACTCATCACTCGACTTTCCGTACCTCCTCCAACGCGTCTCTTGCTGCTTTCCTCACGTCAATATCTCCGCTTCTGCGGGCAGCCTCCTCAAGAACCGGAATTGCACGGGCATCCTTGAGCACGCCAAGCAACTCCATCGCCGTGGTTTGGACGGCGAGAATGTCGTTCTTCACGGTCGAAATGAGCTTGTTGATCAACTGTCCATCGGTCGGTGCGCACGCAGCCCAGCTTTTGAGTGCCTGCCTGCGAAGTTCGAAATTATATTTCGTGTTGACGTAGTCACGCGCTAACGGTACGAATCTCTCCGGTTGATCAACCGAATGTTCTGCTGCCAGAACCTCGATTGCCTTCAATGCTGCCAGTCTCTTCACATCGTACCATGAATTGCGTTGAAGCTGCGATCGGAGGTATTCGGGCGAAAGCGTCGGATCAATTTTGGCCAGCGAAACAAGAGCCGTTGCCGAGACGTCATCGATCTTCTCCGAATCGACTGTCGTCCGAAGCGCTTTGCGGGCAGCCTCGGTGAAAAGAGATCCCAATGCAATCACGGAAGCTTTGCGCTCATGGTAGTCTTTCGAGGAAAGTTGAGAGAGCAGAAGCGACACGGCATCGTTTGAATGGAGATTCCTCAACAGCATCGTGGCTTCTGCCTTGAGCGTCCAATGGGCGCCGGAGGCAAGAAGGGAGCGAATGGCGTTCAGGGTCAAGGGATTCGATGGATAACGACTGGTAAGTTGTCGAAGCGCTGCCATTCTTCCCGGCAGTTCATCGTTGTTCAGCTGATATGCGAGCTCCTTGGGGGTTTTTTCAAACCGGATATCGGCAACCAGGTCTCCGCGCCCGTCAAAACTCACCATATCGGGAGCCGAATCCACATCGAAAACAAAATGCTCGGACTGACCTTCAATCCAAACCTCATGCTTGTGCGTTGTTCCCTTCGAGTCAATCCTGATCTCCACGGGCAGCGTAAAGACTCCTTGACCCTCCACGAGCGGCTGTACCTGCTCGACTTTCACCTCAAGCTTCTTTCTTGCCGGCACATATGCGGAGTGAACCTCAAATACCGGATGCCCTCCTCCCCATATCCATTGGTCGAAAAACCAGGTCAAGTTCTTCCCTGTCGACTCTTCGAATGCAGTGAGCAGATCGCTGCTTTCAACACTGGAGAATTGATACTTGTTTTGGAAGTACCCAAGGCCCTTGAAGAATTCCTGATCTCCAAGTACCCTGCGAAGCATATGGAGAACAATGGCGCCCTTCTGATACGTGGTCTCCGTGTTGTAGATCTCGTCACGTGAATCAAAGGAGCGGTACTCCAGCGGCCGGATGATGTGAGACCTGGCCACGTAACTCAAGTATGCCTGAAGGGCAAATTGCGTCTGGGACTGCAGATAGTCTCTTCCCAACCGGTGTTCATCCCACAGCATCATCATGTATGAAGCAAAGCTCTCGTTCATCCAGAGATTGGCAAGAGTCCTGCATGTCGTGTTATCGCCGAACCAATGATGGCCGAGTTCGTGCGAGATGATTGCTTCTGCCGTGAAATTTGCGTTGTAGTTCTCAAAATCGGGGTTGAACTCTTCAAGCTGATCGGGTTTTCGCAGGATCTTGTCATTGTGTCCGGTGATGGTGGTATTCTCCATTGCACCGATCGCGTAATCGAACGCCGAAATCTGATCGTATTTGTCCCATGGATATCTGAAGTTGAACCGCCTGGAGTAGAATTCGACCATTTCCGGGGTTCTGGCAAAGACTGACCGGGCCTGATCTTCCTGCCCGGCATGCACCCAGACCGACAGAGGAATGGAGCCGAATGCCGGACGCAGGGGCACCGACACATAGTCTCCCACAAAAAGTGCGATCAAATAGTTCGAATGCGGAAGTGACTGATACCAGTGA
Organism: Bacteroidota bacterium; assembly: GCA_035291905.1. GTDB lineage: Bacteria > Bacteroidota > Ignavibacteria > UBA10030 > UBA10030 > JACPLA01. The sequence continues at coordinate 17,861 of DATDRF010000240.1, read as the reverse complement.
AATGTCCTTGTCCCATTCGCATTCTCTTTTGTCTCAAGAAGCTTTCCGTTCGAGATTGCGGTATGAGGCTTTTCGACTGTCACAAACATTTCAGTTGAGAACTTGTCGTTATTCTCGTTGTAGATCGGGAGCCAGTTGGCGTGAATACCCCCTTCTCCGTAAGTGAAGATTGCCGGCCTATTGCCCGTGTTGGGGCCCTCGTCGACAAAATACAATCCTGCCGTGGGCTGGGCCGTGTAGCCTATCATGATCGAAATTGTATCGGTTGGCTGAAGTGTCCGTCCCAATTCGATATTCAGCACCATATCGGTTGAAGAGAAACGCAGGGATTTCCCGCTCCTGAGGTCTTTCGCTTCCGATATCTTGAGCCAATAGGCATCCAGCTCGATGGAGGACGCGGTGGCAAGAGGATGGAGACGAATTGTGGCAGCGCCGATGATCTGCTTTTTCGACCAATCGATCGTCAGGTCAGCCTTATAGTGGAGAATATCATACGAACGCTCTCTATTAGGTCGGTATGTTCCCCCGGGCAGATGCTGGCTGTGAAGGGTTGCTCCGGAGAGACAGAATATTGATAGGGCGAAGATGGTTCTTTTCATAGTGAGATCCTGAACTGAATTCGAAACCCGTTCCGCTTTCCTGCCTTCGCGGGAATCCAACTCGTAACCTGGAACCCAAAACTCGAAACTATTTGCCGTCCTCCCATTTCGTCATGACCCACGATTCATAGATCGCCTTCTGCAGATCGGTGGGATCGCTGACTTTTGTGACGGTGTAGCCGGGGACGGGATTGTTGACCAGTGTGACGTTGAATTCCCTCAGTTGGTCACTGCGCATGACAGTCAGCTTCACTACATCGCCGGCCTTCATTTCGCCGATGCGCGTGTTGAAGTCATTGGCACTGACGCGGTAACCGTTCAGGGCAATGATCTCGTCGTTGAGGTCGAGCCCCGCAATGTAGGCCGGCGATCCCGCTGCGACTTGCCACCGGATGCGCGGCGGTTCGCCCCCGATAAACGCCCCAAACCAGGCCTTCTGCTCGGTTTTTGACTTTGCTTCAAGACCGGCATAGAGGAGAACTTTTTCCCATTCCAATGGCTTCGTTCCGTATACATGTTCGTCGAAGAACTGCTTTAAACTGCTCCCTGCAAATTCGTCGCAAACCTTTCGGAAATCATCGACTGTGAAACCGGTTCCGTTCCATGGGAACCGCTCATACATGGCTTTCATCACGTTGTCGAGCGACGCTTTGTTATTGGATCGATTGCGGATCTCGAGATCGAGGAAGAGACTGATGTCCGAACCGCGATCATAATAATCCGTTTCGGCATTGAAGGCCTGTTCATTTTGCTTCCAGTACTTGATCCAGGCATCGAAGCTCGATTCAGTGGCCGACTGGAGTTTATTCCCGGGCTTTTGCCGGTCTCCCTGGATCTGGCCGGGGAGCTGATCGACGTATCGTGCCGGGGTCGAGAGCCCCGCGCGCATCATCATCCGGGAGGTGTAATATGAGGTCGTCCCTTCGGAAACCCAAAGCTCCTTGGTGTAGTTCTCTTTTGTCCAGTCATAGGGACTGATTCCCTTTGGCCGGATCTGCTTCACGTTCCAGGTGTGAAAGTACTCGTGTGAAACGAGGCCGAGAAACCCATTGTACGAATTCGTATTCGTAAAACCCCAGGGCCTCGTTCCCATGGCGGTCGAATTGATATGCTCGGTTCCTCCTCCGTGCCGCGGTGAAACATGCAGCATGAAGACATATCGCTGGTATGGCAAGCTTCCCCATAACTCTTTATTGGCTTCTACCAGCTTTGTGATGTCTTTTACCATTATCTTCGTGTCGTAGTTTCCCTCGCCTAAAACGCTCAGAACGTGAGGCTTCCCGCCGGCTTCGAATTCGACATCGAGCTGGTTTCCGACAAAGAGCGGGCAATCGATGAGATAATCGTACGTCGGCGACGTAAGAGTGTTCTTCGTCCCTTTTGCATTCTCAAGGCCCGTGGTGACGTGCCAGTCGCGGTACGGTGTGACGGTCAGGGTCAATGGGAGGCCTCGGTATTTGTCGGCATACATGAACACGGCGGACCCGTCGAGGAACGCGCCCTGGTCATTCATTTCCTTCGTGCGCTGGTTGACTTCATTGGCGTATACCTTATACGTTGCTGTTACCGTGGTTGAAGAGCCCTTCCGAATTCGCCAGGTCATCTTGTCGGTCTTTTCCCAACCAAGCGGAGATCCCTTTCCATCCTGGGCTGAGAATTCCTGCACGTCGCCGGCAAAATCGAAAACGACGTACCGTCCGCTTCTCCAGACGGGAAGAAGAAGATCGAACGTCTCGCCGGAGCGGGGAAGGCCGGAATAGGAAACTTCAACTTCAAACAGATGGGTCCACGGTTGGGACATCCCAAGCTTGTAATGTATGGTCGGCGTTTGCGCCAGTGCGGTTGCCGTTGCGAACAGCAGAAGGAAGAATTTCTTCATTATATGCTCCAAAAGAGTAATGGATGGAAAGTTGGATTCTAAGGGTTTTCCTCTTGCGAGGCAAGGGGATCCGAATCAGAAGTCCGACATCCGCTATGTTCGTCGGGAGCTGAGCTCCCGACGAACCGAGTTGATGTCGGACCCTAGGGCCCAAGCCGCTTCTTCACCGCGGGACTCGTCAGTTCCCTCAATGCATCCGATGCAATCCAGCGGGCGGATGTTGTGCCAAGCGCATGGATCTCCTTCGCAAGTCGAATGGCCTTTCTGTTGAGAGCAGCATTTCGTTTTCCGATCTGGCGCACGGCCCAATTGACCGCCTTCTTGACAAAGTTCCTTTCGTCTGTGGCACCGCGCTTGAGATGCGGAAAGAATCTTTCGAAGATCTCATCCGGAGCTTTCTTGTTGTGTACAGCGAGTGTCGCCATCATGACGAAACCGGCCCGGCGGACAAACTCTCTCTTGTCCCTGCACCATTTGACTGCTTTCCCGACCGCATACGGGGTCTTGTCGAACAAAACGCCGCAACATGCGTCACACACCGCCCAGTTGTCAAAGTCCTTCACCCAACGGTCCATCTGTGAAGGAGTGACTTCCGAGGGGTCATCGATGAGGCTTGCCAGGGCGCGTGCCTCCAGATAGCCTGATTTCCACAGTTGAGCTGCAAGTACATGGTTCCTGCCGACTTTCCGCGCCATCTTCCGGAGCGGCACGGCTCCTACGCCGAAGACCTTCTTGCTTGTGATCCCGAATCGGGCCATTCCTTCAATATTTCGCCTGCTGCCGAGAGATCGGAGGCGCTTGAGGAGGTCGTTTACACTGGGACTCTTCATAGGGACCGAATGTTGTAGGAAAAACGGCAAGAATGCAACTTTTGGGCCGGAATCATGTAAACAAAAAGGTTCACGTTCAGGTTCACCAAGGAGGCTTCATGAGATTTTTGCGTCTGCTGTCTCTGTTCCTTCTTCTTCCGTTTGTTGTTGCTGCCCAATCCAACCAGGCTCCCAATCTCGAAAAATTCAGTCTTACCGCTCAGCGCGTCGACCGCAATATTGAGCTTCGCGGAAACCTGAGTGATCCTCTCTGGCAATCAGGCCATTATGTGCAACTGAACTACGAAATTCAGCCTGGCGACAATACCACGCCGCGACAGCGATCATATGCGACAGCACTCTACAATTCAGAGTACTTCTATGTCGGATTCAGATTTTACGATACAAATCCCGAAGAGATTCGCGCAAACATCTCCGATAGGGACCGGCTGTATGCCGACGATTTTGCGATCGCCGTGTTTGACACCTATGGGGACTACCAGCGGACGTATGAGTTCTTCGTCAACCCGCACGGAATTCAGGGGGACATTCTGCGGCAGGGGAATAATGAGGACGACAGTTTCGATACGGTATGGGAATCGGCCGCCTCGATCAGCGATTCGGGCTGGACGGCTGAAATGGCAATTCCACTGAAAAGCATACGGTTTCCCGCGAAGCCGATCCAGGAGTGGGTGTTGCTTTTCGGGAGAAATTATCCTCGTGAAAGCCGGTACATCTATTCGTGGACGCCGTTCGACCGGGATAATCCCTGTTCTACATGCGCGGGCGGAAGACTCGTTGGAATCAGGGATATCGAATCGTTTACCGCTCTGGACATCCTTCCGTATTCAGCCGCGAGCTGTTTCTCCGCCTTATCACGGAATACAACCATTTCGGCCGGTCGGTGAATGTCTATCCCCTTCTCAGCTACAAACTCAATCCGTTCACGATCTTCTATGCGGGATCGACGTATGACGGGAGGGATTTCGACGATTCCCGCCGGAACAACTTCATCCAGACGCAAAGACAGTTCTTCGTGAAGCTGCAATATCTTATTCGGAGCTGAAAGGGACCGCTTAACGAGACGTGAAAGGGGGGCCGAGCAGTTCGGGTCTGATGGCAAAGCTCGTTTCAAGCGTGGAGAGCGTTTTCCGGATTTCCGCGACGCGAAGTATCCCCTCCTCTGAAATCACACCTGTGATCCGATCCAGCGGCGTGGTGTCAAAGTAGACATTTCGGACGGCAACGTTGGCAGCCGGTTCCGGCAGAAGCTCTTCTGCCGGCTTGTTCTTCTCGATCACGACAAAAGCCGCAGGTATGAACTTTTCGCTCCCGCACAACACGTACAACGGTATCCCCTGCGCGTGTGCGCTGAGCGCGAGGCCGCATGTTCCCACCTTGTTGACGAGCCCTCGTAGCGACACGGAATCTGCTCCCACAATGACAAGATTGACTTCGGGTAGCATGGAGGCCATTGCAGCATCGGCGATGAGCGTTGTCAGAATGCCGTGTTTGGCAAGTTCCCGGGCGAGCTCGACGCCCTCTCTCATCGGCCGCGACTCCGCGCAGAAGACAGAGAAGTCCTTCCCAGACTCTTTGGCCTGAAGGAGGCTCTTCCTGACAGCGGTACTGTTGGAGTGCGTGAGAATGATGGTGCCGTCCTGAAACAATCCCTGTGCGTGGAGGGCGATACGAGCGTTCGACGTATCGAGTTGATTGATGATCGCCCCTGCGAGGCCGCGAATTCTGGCCCGAAGTTCTGTTCCGGGAACCGGCTGATGCATGGATTGCAGGATCCGGTTTCCGAGATTCAACATCGGGGCCATGGTCGGCTGAGTTCGTATGATTGCGTGGGTAAGGTCGATCAACAGGGCCGGCAGGGCGGCTTCAGCTATTTCAAGCTGGGGATCGATTGCCAGCAGGAGAATCGATGCGGCCTTTTGTGCGAGAGGCGTGGCACCGCTGGTGCTGTCGCGGGCAAGATCATCAAGGCGCGCGGTCAGTATCTCGGGGAGGGGATCGGAGGAATCCATACTATCCTCGCTGAAGCATATTCAACTGCCACAGGTTTCTTCCGCTGATATGGAGAAACGGGTGAAGTGCCAGCTTGCCGGTCCGGCCGATGCTCTGTTCCAGGAACATCAGCTCGGCGAATTTCTCCTTGGTGTCCGCCTCGGGTGTCGGGTCAAATCCTGCCTCACGCATCAACAAGACCCCTTTTGCGCGTATCGAGAGTTCCAGGTAGATCTGCAGGTAACAAATCATGTCTGCAATGACCTCCCCGCGAAAACGGCTTTGAAGCGTCTTGAGATAGGTCCCGATCTTTGTGTGGGGAAGATCTCCCGCCGTAAGGGTCTGCAACAAATCGACATCAGTGTCAAACCCCACTCCCAGCCAATCCCTGGTGACACGTTCACTCTTCTGAAAGACATACATGAGTGTCAAGGGAAGGCCGATGATGATCGTGAGCGGAGAGAACAACGGGTGGAGAAAGAAATGGTTGAAGTACGAATGAATGATCACGGCGAGAGCCAGTCCCTTGCCGAAGTTGCGGAGGTCGTCCGTGGCGCGGAAGTCCGAGATATTTTTCGCAAGAATCCCCACGATGGCGGTCGTCCCGCCATGCATCACTGCTGTCCCGAATCCTCGCACCACCCAGAGAAAGAGGCTCGCATCGGGAAGTGACGTGAGATAATAAACATTCTCAACGAACGAGAAACCTGCCCCGACAGCAAAGCCATAGATCGTTGCGTCGACCATGAAACCGACCTTCTTCTTCTTGATCAGATACACGAGGTAGGTCGTTTTCAGAATCTCCTCGACAATGGGCGCGATATATCGCGCATAGATCGTAAAGTCGAGCCCCGATTTCTGAATCACCATCGTGTTCAAGAGGAACGAAACACCCGCGGTGGCACAACCGTAGAGAATGGCGTAGACCACGGAGATCCGCTTCACGAGTTTGTAGCTGTCCAGCACGATGAGGCTTGCCAGGAAAATGAAAACGGGAAGCAGACTGATAAGAATTGGCGCTATCGATTTCATTTCAGGATCTTCAGGGAAATCATGAATTCGTCGGAGGAACGCCGGTTCCTTTCGGCAGCTAACGCATAACCGAAAGAGAGCGTTGACTCAAATGAGGAAAAAATGACGAGTCGAAAATCGATCTGTCCCCCCGCCATGGCCGCCGATCGTCGTGAAGCTGCATCGTCGAGATTAATGGAAAGAAGTGACGAAAAGAATGCAATCCGGCTCCAATTACAATAAAGCGACTGAACGCCGAAGCTTCGGAACCGGATCGGGGGCAGTTCCCATTCAACCATTGCCTTGGCATAGTTGGTGCCGCCGACTTCGTTGATCTCCAGGCCGGGAAAACTCTCTGCTTCGCGGTATCTTCTGATCTCGCCGATATCAACCCAGTTGTTGCCAAATCCGCCGAAGTAGAAGTTCGCAAATGGCTCAGAGCGGTTGCCGGCCGAATATCCCCCGGACGCACGAAGCCAGATGCTTGAATGGTTGATCGGAAGGAGAAAGCCGTACGATGCATCCGAGCTGAAACGGGGGAACCATTTTTTGTTGACGAGATTGGTGTGAGAAACAACGTTCCACAGAAAACCGGTCTCATCGTCCACAGCCCCGAGAGATTTTGCCACGTTATGATAGATAAGTTTTCCGTTGAATGAGTAGAAGCGGTCGAAGGAGGTCGAAACATTCTGGAACTCCGGCAGCCTCTCAAGGCCGGCGTATCCGGCCAGCTTCAGCTGGTACTCAAAAATCTCCGGCTCGTCAAAAATGATGAAGTCTTTGTACTGAACAGAAAGGGAATACCCTTTTCTGCTGGTCTTGGTCGGGCCGAACAGGTCGTAGAAGTCGGCCCCATTATAGGTTCCGCTGAATTTCCAATTCCAGATCTTGTAGTTGAAGGCCGCATGGAGGCGCTGGTTCTCCGGCAGGAGCCGGTTCGGCGAGTACGAGGCCGTCATGTCAATGTTGTGCAGCAGGATCGGATCGGAGAGATTCATTCGAAAACCGTATGCGGGGAATTCTTTGAACCCTTCGACGATCGGATACAGCGAGCCAAGGCCCATGGCGCTGAACCCGCCATACTCTTCCCTTGATACGGTCAGAGAGTCGATGTTGATGCTTGCGGGGGAGGGAGGTTTCAATGCCCACGACCGAAGCACCGGATGTCGATCAAAGACCTCCTGCCCAAAATAGCGAATTGCATTGACGTTGGAGACGGTTTGATTTGCGAGCAGAACAGGCTCGAACCCCTTTCCTGTGAAATGGAAGGCAAGAAGGGAATCCTGGGAGAACGGAACAACGCGGAAGAGCCCCGCTTCGGTGTTCGAAACAAAACTCATATCCTTTGCCTTAAAATCGTACCGAACAATATTGGACACGCCCGTATAGTACGAAGTCCCAAAGAGGAAGCGTCCGTCGCTCGTGTACGTGAAATTCGCCGGCGTGCTGTTTTCGAAATCAAAAAGCACCTCGTACGTCTTGTCGCCGTTCAAGAGTCTTTCGGCTTCCATCCGGATCAGGAGCTGTTGTCCGCTGACTTCCACGAGGGCTCCCGTCACATATTTCCCGTCGGGAGAGACATCGATATCGAACAAGTCCTTTCCGTATTCGAACGAAGAGAGTTGCTTCCAATCCGTGTAGGGATAGGGAATTTTCACAAGCGTCGAGATCCCGTTCAGATGTCTCATGGCCCAAAGAGATCTGTCCGACCTGCAAAACGCAAGATCGCCTGCGCGGAAGTCTTTCATGATCAAGCGGGTTTTGCCCGTGCGAAGGTCGAGTGCATGAATATCCCGCCATTCGTTGTTGTCAGTCGTAAAGAAAAGCGTCCTGGTATCCGGGTCGAACGCGAGTGAGCAGACATAGAACAGGGCAGGGCCCCGAATGTCTTCAAGCCGTCGGATCTCCCCTGTTTTGATATCGATTGCCGCGAGGTGTGCACGCTGGCCGGGATAATTGATTGCGGCATACAAGACATGTTCGGAAGAATCGTAGTAGGCCCTGGAAACGCTGCCGAGCGTTGCGTCCGTCAGCGGGCGAAAGGAAGTAATGGGGTTTTGCCGAATCAGATCAAGATTTTTCTTCTGCCATTGATGTTCGAAGCCGATCCATTCGGACCATGCGTCATCCATAGCCCGGCCGAAGATCCGTTGGAAATCAGTCGAGAAATATCCGTCGCTTTCGCCAGATTGCCTGAACCATTCTATGACTCTTTCGGGACCGTACTGCAGTCCGAGATAGGAGACAAAGCGCGTTCCGTACAAATAGGAGTTTGCACCGACCTGGAAGTCCACCTTTGTGCCTTCTGATTCAAGCCCCACAACGTCGTAGAAATACGCGCTATCGAGAACCATTGTCCTGAACACCATTTCGTCGTACGCCCCGAGAGCTCTGCCAAGCCCTCCGCCCATCCAGGTTTCAAGAAATACGGCGATTCCTTCAATAAACCAGCGCGGCGAATTCCATCGGGGGGTCGTGAGATATGAATAGAGAGCTGAAACGGGGGCTTCGGGTACGGGGGCAACTTTGCCAAAGAAGACCGAGCGCCAAAACTCATCGTTGGGGGATGCTTTGTCGGTTGTGACCACATGAACCAGTTCATGGTTCATCATCATATTGAAGCGTTCGATGGGAGGCATCGTTTCATAGGCGTAACTGAACGGAGAAATGCCGATTCCGATGAGATTGAAGGGAACGGTATTAGCCCCGCCTCCTGCATAATCACCGAAATCCTGTAAGATCAGTGTCACTTTTTCCGAGGGCGTGTAATCGAACAGCTTGCTGTGGAATCGGAAAGCATTTTCATAGCAGCGCGCTACATGCGGGACGAGATACTCATGGGCCTTTGTATAATAGACGAGGCGGAGGGTTTTCGTTTGCAGAGTGTAGAATTGGCCATAGAGGGAAGGGGCGAGAACAAGGAACATCAGAACGGGAAAGCGGGGGCGTACCGCCATGTTGTCAGCCTCGGGACGTGTGTGGGAAGCTTCGAAACCGGAAAGGAGAATGCCAATTCTTACCGTAAAAAGCAAGCGGGGATGAAGCGGTATGAGGGCAAAAAAAAGAGGAGATGAGCTTCTTCAGCGTCATCTCCTCTTCGCTTACAGACGTCGCAGCAGGTTTAGTCGACCTTCTGCATCTCTGCGCTGGAAAGCATTGCCCGCAGATCGGCGTTGAACAGCATCGCACGCAGGTCGGCGCTGGAGAGCAGCGAGCGCATTTCCGCATTCGAGAGCAACGCACGCATTTCCGCATTGGCAAGAGCTGCCCGAAGCTCGGAATTCGCCAGAGCGGCGCGCAGTTCCGAATTGGCGAGCATCGCACGCAGGTCGGCATTGGCCAGAGCGGCACGCAATTCGCTGCTCGCAAGGGCCGCCTGGACACCCGATGTGGCAAGAGATGCACGAAGCTCAGAACTGGAGAGAGCGGCCTGGACTTCCGAGTTCTTCAAAGCCGCCCGCAACGAGGCGTCCTGCAACAAGGCTTTGAGTTCTGCGTTCTTCAAGTTGGCCCTCAGCGCACTGCTCGAGAGGGCAGCCTGAACCTCAGCACTCGTCAGTTGTGCAGCGAGCTCGGAGTTTGCAAGAGCGGCACGGAGATCAGCGCTCTTGAGAGCCGCGCGAAGGTCGGCATTTGCAAGCATCGCACGCAGGTCGGCGCTGGCCAGAGCTGCACGCAGTTCGGAACTTGCCAGGGCTGCCTGGACAGATGAACTGGCGAGGGCAGCGCTCACTTCGGCGTTCGAAAGAGCCGCCTGGAGATCAGCATTGCTCAGCGCGGCCTGAAGCTCGGCGTTGTTCAAAGCGGCCTGCACTTCAGCGCTGCTTAAAGCTGCTTGAAGCGAGGCATTGGTTGTAATCTTATGAAATGCTTCGCTCTGAAGGAAATTCTGAACCTCGGGGTTCTGGAGCGCAAGGTCTTTCGCTTGCATCTGCTCTGCGCGGTATTTCTCAGCCTTCTGAATTCCTCCGATTGTTCCTTGCGCCTCGTCCGTGTTCACGGGCGGATAGAAGAATGCGAAATAGACGATCGCAATCACGGCGACGGCAATTCCGCCGATCGTGAAGAAACCCTTGCGGCCGCTAAAGGGCGATTTGGGGTTGGTGGTCATACTCCCCTCCATGAAATGAGTGATAGAAAATTACTAGTGATTTTCTTTTTGTTCGAATGTTAGTTTGTATTCGGAAAGGAGAATCCCGCGTGCGAACAGCTTCACGGTAATCGGCGGGCGGGAATCCTGATTGCCCGTGAACGTCATCTGATACTGATGCTGCCCGGAAACGGTGAGTCGTACCTGTCCTTCGAGGATAACCAGTGTCCCCTGTGCGTCGGCAACAGGATGGAAAGAGTCAAAGCGGAGCTGCTGCTCATCAAAATTCAGAATCACATCGACTTCCTGAGGAACCTGAAGGTTCAAATCAGCGACGACCTTTGAGTCAAAGCGGCGAGCAGTGACGGTTCCGGTGATTTCACTCAGCTTGATATTCGCGTTTGCTTCTGCTAGAGCAGCCGGCTGCCCTGATGCCATTGTGCCAATCATGTTGGTGCTGTCTGCGGGTTGGGAGGTAAACACAGCGAACAAAAGGATTCCAGCAACGGCACCACTGGCGAACACGTAAGTATATCGATAGCGTAAATTGGTACGAAGTTCATTGAGAAATGATCGCGCGGGGGCCAGCCGGATCGGAGCCGCTGGCTTCGGAAAAGGAAGAGCGTTCAGGATCCGGTTCTTCAGGTGCGAGGGGACGGGAACGTTCTTCGTCCGTTGGAAAATCAGGGAGATTTCCTGAAGGTCCTCGAAATACTTGCGTGCTTTGGGTCTCTTCTGGAGGATATTCTGAACGGCCACGCGTTCCTTCTCGGAATTTGTCCCGTCCAGCTCCTGATTCAGCAAATCCAGCACTTTCTTCTCAAGCATGGGAGATCCCCTTCTTCATCAAGATACTTCGAAGTTTCTTGCGCGCGGAAAAAAGACGCGATTTCACCATGTTCTCGTGAATATCCAGAATGTGTCCGATCTCGCGGTACGTCAGGTCTTGAAAATGGTTGAGAATCACGACAATTCTGTAGTCCGGTTTCAGTTCCAACAGCGCACTGTCAATTTTCTTTGTGAGTTCATGATCCTGCTGAGGCTCGTCTTCAATCTGGCCCGAGTGCAGTTCTTCCTGGAACTGTTCAAGATTCTTTCTGCGGTTGAGATGATTGATCGACTCATTCACCGCGATCTTGTAAAGCCAGCTGAAGAATTTGTGTTTCGGGTCGTAGGTGTTGAGCTTCTCGTACACCTTGACGAAGACCGTCTGCACGATATCCTCGGCGTCTTCCTGTCTTGCCGCAAAGCGCAACGCCAGGTTATAGATCGGCCGCTGATAGCGGTCGACCAGCGTCTCGAAGGCCTTTTGATTGCCATCGAGACATTGACGGACGAGAACAGCATCCTGCTCTTGTGACATAACTACTGTCTTTTGCCTCGAAAGTTGGAGTGCGGGGATGAAAGGTACAATGATTATCGGGAGAGAATCAAGAAATCAGCCCAGATTCCCGAAAATCGGAATGGGAAAGGGCCTTTATGGGGGATTTTTTGTGATCCGAACCAAGCTACTGAATCTCAAAAATCATGTCAAAACGGGCAAAATGAAAAACATCCTTGATGTGGCTGTTCATGTTGATGAGTTTCAGACGATTCCCCGATTGGCTGAGCCTCTTTTGGGTCGCGAGAAGAACGCCCAGTCCGGCGCTGGAGATATAATCAAGTTCCTTAAAATCCACCATGACAGATTTGGTGATCTTGTTCAGTACCTCCAGGGCTTTTTCTGTTTGGGCCGCATCCAGTCTGCCAGAAAGGACAACATCACCGTGCTCATTCATACGAATGTCGAACATAGTTACTCCAGAGGTAGTCGAAACGAAATCGTACTGATCCGGTTCTGATGGTGATAGTGGAGGTTTTCCACAAGCTTCTGTACCAAAAAGACTCCCAGCCCGCCCACGTTGCGCTCTGCAAGCGATTTGTGGAGATCGATGCCGCGGTCCTTTGTCACGTCAAAAACTTCTGAGTCGGGATCGACGAGGTGAACGATGATCTCGTTGTTGTTCACGCTCATCCTCATCTGAATGCCCCCCGTACCTTTCGAATTGTATTTCACCATATTGGTGAAGAATTCTTCAACGGCGAGGTCCAGCACGTACCTGACTTTGTCATTAATACGATGGATCAGGGCAAACTCGTTTGTGAAGTCAAAGACTCCCTCGAGCGACTGAATGGACCGTGAAAAGAGTTTTTCCACCGTTTCAGTTCCCGCGTTCATGTGAATCACGTTTGTAGATCTTTCCATTCTTCATAACAAACCCGACATGTTCGAGGAGGGAAATATCTTCAAGCGGGTTTCCCCTCGTCGCGACGATGTCCGCGAAGGCTCCTGCTGAGATCTCTCCGATCTGTCCGCTCATTCCCAGGAGCTCCGCTCCCACGGTTGTCGCAGATCTGATGGCCTGCATCGGGGTCATCCCCCACTTGACCATATAGGCGAACTCTTTTGCCTGATTCTCGGTCCAGGCGAATCCTCCAACGTCAGTGCCGAACGCAATCTTGACGCCCGCCTTGAGTGCCCTGCTGAAAACATTCGGCAACCGGTCGAGCATGACCTTGAACATCGTATTTCCCTCCGCAGCGCGTCCGTCGGCAACCCAGACCTCTACATAGATCGTCGGGCACCAGTAGATCCCTTTCTTAACCATGAGTGTGATACACTCGTCGTCGAGTGCGGTCCCATGTTCGATGGAACTCGCTCCGGCGTTGATGGCGTAGAGAACGCCGTCACGCGTGACTGCGTGTGCGGCGAGCTTCTTCCTCAGCATCCGGGTTTGCTCTCCGATCGCGGTTATTTCCTCGCTGGAAAAATTCGGAATGGATCGGAAACCCCCGTCGGGAAGCTGGTAGTAACTGCCGTCAGCATAAATCTTGATCCAGTCGGCCCCGTACGAGATTTGTTCGCGTACGGCGCGCCGCGCCTCGTCGGCTCCGGTAATTTCCTGAACACCTTTCGGCATCCGAAGCTCCCACGCATATGCGGAATTGCTGAGGAGATACCTGCCCGTCGTGCTGATGGAACGCGTGGAGACAAACATGCGGGGACCGTCGATGATGCCGTTGTTGATGGCTTTCTTGAGATCCACGTCGGCAAACATCGCGCCTTCGGTTTCCATATCGCGAATGGTCGTGAATCCGTTCATGAGAGCCGTTTTGCACGAGAGAGCAGCGCGAAGAGTGCGATAAGGAATGGATTCCTTCAGAATCTGCTCGGCGTAGTCTTCTGTCGTAATGTCGCCCTGAAGAAGAACATGGGTGTGGCTGTCGATAAGGCCGGGAAGGACTGTTGCACCGGAAAGGTCGATTACTTCCGCCCCTGCAGGGATGGCAACCGAACGCCCTACCTCTTTGATGCGGTTTCCTTCCACGAGAATGACCGCATTTTCAACGGGTTTGTCGGATCTTCCGTCGATCAGCAAACCGCACTTGATGGCCTTGACCTGGCCGAACGCGAATGAAGAGAGAATGATGAAGAAGGCAAACGAGAGGACGATTCCGTTTTTCATGGGTGATCCTTGGATGAAAGTTGGCATCTTGGCGCGGGGAATATCACCAAACTCCCCTCAAGAATCAAGCGACACAGTCTTCTTGGTGCTCTTTGTGTCTTTGTGTTTTTACATCAACCACGAAGGCACCAAGACACGAAGTAGTCACCGACTTCGGGTTGGTTCAGAAGAAAAAGCAGATTCGGGGAAAATCTGCCGCTCCCCGATCTCGAGCGGAATAACTCTGGCTGCAATCCCTTGCTTGTCGGCAAGCCGGAGGAGTTGTTCTATGGCGTAGGTTGGACTGGGGTCGAATCCCTGATCCAGGGTGCGATGATGCATGGGAATCATGAACCGCGCGCCTGCATCTTCAAAAATACGGAGCGCCTGGGCGGGATCGACATGATTCCGTTCCATGAAATCCCTCGGCTCAATAGGCCCTATGGGCAGAATAGCGACGTCCACATCGAACCGCCGTCCGATTTTCTTGAACACTTCCGGCTCATATCCTGTGTCGCCGCCAAAGAAGACGGTAACATCACGATATTCGATGACATAGCCGGTATAGCCTCTGTTCCTTAACCAGAGAATATCGAAGCCATATCGGCCGCTGAAATGCTGGACGGGAACCGCCGTGATTCGAACACCATCCTCTTCAACCAGGTCCCATGGCCTCATTTCCCGGAGGGCCTTGAACCCGAGATCCGGGGTATACGCCAGTGCACCCGAAGGAACGAGAAGCGATCCGTTCTTGGGGAGCATGTCGAGACTTCCGTAGCTGAAGTGGTCGAAATGAGTGTGAGAGATGAGAACGTAGTCGACGGAACGGAGGGAAGACGGGTCGATCCCGGGTTCGACGCCGCGCTTCATCACCATACCGACGGTCTTTGTAAAGAGCGGGTCCGTGACGAAGACCTTATCATGGATCTGAATCAGCATCGTTGCATGACCGACCCACAGCACAGAAACGTGAACTTCGGGAAGAACGGGGTCAGGGATCTTGTGCGGCACGCGCTCCACCGGATTGCCAATTTGATTGACCGATTTTGCCATGAAGCGCGCTATGATCGAACTACATCCTGAAAACAAGAGAAACGACAGCAGAGGGACAAAGAGAAGACGATTCATGGCTGGCCGGCGGGCAATCCCTCCGGATTGAGGTGAAGAACTCGCTGTTCACCGATATCGAGATCAATGATCCGGTTCCGTATTCCCATTTGTGCTGCAAGGGAGCGAAGGCTGTCGATCGCCTGAGTGCGATTTGAGTCCGAACCGTAGAACATTGTGCGGTGGTGCATGGGGACCATGTAGGCGGCTGCGAGATCCCGCATGATGGCGAGCGCTCCCGGCGGGCCAACGTGGACTCGCCCGCCCAGATTCGTCAGAGAGCCGGGCGCAATGGGAAGGAGCGCCACGTCGATCCGGAAGCGGCGGCCGATCTCTTTGAAGAGTTCCGGATGATAGCCGGTGTCGCCGCCGACAAAGACTGCGGTTCCCTTATATTCAATGACGTACCCCGTATATCCCTTCCGGTTGAGCCACGCGTTGTCAATTCCGTACCTTCCGCTGAAATGCTGCACAGGCACGGCAGTGATCTTCACACCGTCTTCTTCGACGTATTCCCAGGGTTTCAATTCTCTGAGCCCGTGGAATCCAAGGTCCGGGGTGTACCGCAAGAGGCCGTCGGGAATGACGAGCGTCCCGTTCTTCGGGAGCATATCCAGGCTGCCGAAGCTGAAATGGTCGAAGTGGATGTGGGAGATAAGGGTGAAGTCGACTTTCGGGAGAAGCGAAGGATCAAGGCCCGGCGCGATGTATCGTTTGACCACCATGCCAACGTGGTCGGTGAAGAGCGGGTCGGTGATGAACACTTTGTCCCTTATTTGAATGAGGACAGTCGCATGGCCGACCCACGCAACGGCGATGGGGGGATTGTCGAGGACCGGCGTGGTGATCATCATGGGGGCCGGATCGACGGGGTCGCCCATTCTCCCGAGGGAGGTTGTTACCATTCGCTGGATGTAGCTACCACAACCTGATAAGGCAACGAGGCAAAGAGTGAATGAGACAACGAGCCATTGAGTCAACGAGCGGGAGTTCATGTCAGAAAATTCGGAATTCGAGGGAAGTGATCCAGGTGGTCGGTTTCTCGGCGTGTTTGACATTAAAATGGACCATGCCGAACAGAGTGGAAATGCCGGCGACTTTGAAGATGCGCGTCTCGTCAGCGATTCGGTAGGCGCCGATTCCGAGATTGAGGGTCAAATGTTCTCCGCGTTCAATCAAGGGGACTGTTCCCATGAGATGACCCGACGCTGCAAAGTAGGATCCGCCTATTTTGGTCGTAAAGACCTGGCCGGCGATAACGAGTTCGAGGGAACCCGTGAAACGCGCCGTGGGCTCGATAATGAACGAATACCACGGTGAAATCTGATCGTTCATTCCAAATGTGTAAAGCAGCGGAGTGAACTCCCATTCGAAGCCGAATCCCGACAGCGGAGAGCTGGAAACGAGGGTGAGATTCGGAAGAACCTGGAACGGCAGCCACACGCCGAATCGTTCTTCCGGTTCCTCGGTTTGTGCGGCCGTGCGTACGGTAAGTCCGGATATCAAGAGAATGAACAGGAGCTTTTTCATAAGTCGAGGATTACAAGTAAGATCATTATGAGGTATAACAGCAGAACGTGGTCAATCGTTCGACGTCGGGATTCTAGAACCCGACTTCAGGCGGAGTCCAGTCCGACGTCGGCTCAAAGTACTTCCAAAGGAGCCGCGAAATATTCCGGATCCCTCATTATCCCTTTTCCAACTTTGATCTTCCTGATTCTTTGTGATCACGCAGAAGACATAGTCTCCAGACGGGGCATTCGCAAGCACAACCTCTGACCGGGAGGCGTTCACGGCACCCTGTTTGGAAATGGCTTGAATATAAGGGGGAACCTGGGAAAGCGCCTCCTTGTCCCAATACGATTTGCCGAGGATGCGGTACATTTCCTCACTTGCTGCGGGACTAACAGCTTTGCCCGCCCTTATCAATACGAGAAGTTCAGCCATCTCCCGGGGAGTTGTCACACCCCAACCATAGACTGAACGCATCTCTTCCCGTCCCGGCGTACGGGAATTGACGCGCGTGTGACGGAATCCGTTCACTTCAAGCCATTGATTGATGGAGGTCCCGGTTCCGGCAAGAGCCTGAAGCCAAAGGGACGCCGTATTGTCGCTGACTGAAATCATCAGATGAGCAAGCTCCCTTACGGGAATGCGGGTACTGTCACGGAATGAGCCGGTGATGCCGTTGTCGTATTTCATGGAGTCGCGATAGACAATGGCATCTTCATAGCCTATCTCTCCTTTGATGACCTTGTCGAACAACCCGCAGAGAATCGGCACCTTGACCATACTGGCGGTTGGAAAGAGAGAATCTGCGTTGAATGCTGCCCACCGGCCCGACCTGAGGTTTCGTACATAGATCCCGGCGACCCCCTTGAAGTCTCTGCAGGCCTTTTCGATTTCCTGCTGGAGCGTTCTGTCCGCCGAAGGTTGCGCACGAAGTGGGAAAGGACCGAGATGAAGACTGCCGGCAAGGACAGTTCCCAGAATCAACAGGGAGTATCTTCGTTTTTGATCCTTCACGAATAGAAAATAGCGCTGGAGAGAGTCAAATGCAATGAGAAGAAGAATCCCGGTTCAGGGAAATTCAACGGGACTTTGAAGCGCGATTGCGAGAGTGCCCGGGGATAAAACGAGGCAGGGGGAAAAAACTAGAGCTGGCCTAACTTTGACTTCGAGTCGCCGCTGATCTCGCCGTGGGAGATCATGGTATTGCCGTCGTTGTCGATTTCGAATTCCACGTTCACGCCGGCCTGCATAAGGAGGGAAAAAAGTCTTGTCTCATCGTACTGCTTGAGATTGGGAAATTGCTTATGAAGACTCTCAAGGAACTGCTGAAACGGAACCGTCGGCATGCTTGCTCTC
>DATDRF010000239.1:0-5605 GCA_035291905.1 Bacteroidota bacterium | reverse complement strand
TTCGCGATGAAGTTGTTCTCCCGACCATGGGGCCGGCCGGACAGAAGTACGTCCCGTTCATCCTGACTACGTTCCTCTATATCCTGATCATGAATCTCCTGGGCCTGATGCCCTTTGGGGCCTCCGCTACCGGCAATATTTCGGTGACGGCCGGCCTGGCCCTTGTCGCCTTTGTCATGATCCAGGTGGCGGCAATCCGCGCGCAGGGATTTGCCCACTATCTTGCCCATTTTACGGGCGGGGTGGCCTGGTGGCTCTGGCCGATCATGATCCCGATCGAAGTCCTCGGAATTTTCACGAAGGCATTCGCTCTCTGCATGCGTCTCTTTGCCAACATGAGCGGCGGCCACATCGTCATCCTCTCGCTTCTGGGCTTCATTTTCCTCGCCCGCTCGTACTTTTTTGCCCCTGTTCCTGTTGTCTTCGTTCTTGCCATCAATTTTCTGGAACTGCTCGTCGCCTTCATTCAGGCCTATGTCTTTGCCATGTTGACGGCACTCTTTATGGGATTGGGAATGCCTGCGGAGAGCCATGGGGAACATGGGTGAGGATCATGACTTGAGAGTTGAGTGTTGAAGAGTTGGACATTGGATATTGTTACATTCCGAAAAGCGATTTCCAATGTTCAATACTCAATGTTCAAGGTTCAAGGTTCAATGTTCAATATTCAATGTCCAAGGTTGTTCGGTCTTCTGAAAAATCAACAAATCATCATCGATTTCACTTAGGAGGAATTCAACAATGAATGAAGCAATTGAAGTTGCACGTCAGGCCGCGTTTCAGTGGGGGTACTTCGCCGCAGGGATTGGCGCAGGTCTCGTTGTTCTCGGTGCTGCGTACGGTATCGGCAAGCTTGCTTCGGCCGCCATGGAAGCCAGCGGCCGTCAGCCGGAAGTTGCAGGAGCAGTCAGAACGTCAATGATCATCGCGGCAGCGCTGATCGAAGGTGCAACGTTCTTCGCACTGGCTATCTGCATTCTGCTTGCCCTCAAGGGCGCTTGAGCAAACTGAACCAACCACCAGAAAGGTCGATTCATGTTTGATATTAATCCGGGACTGAGCATCTGGACCACTGTTGTCTTTGTCCTGCTGGTCCTCGTGCTGGGAAAGTTCGCATGGAAGCCGCTCTTGAAGACCCTCCAGGATCGAGAGAAGAGCATTCGGGACTCTCTCGAACAGGCCGAGCGGGCGCGCATGGAAGCCGCGGAGCTTCTGAAGCAGAACGAGCGCAACATGGCGCGGGCCGACGAAGAGTATCAAAAGGTCGTTCGGGAGGCGAAGGCGCTCGGCGAGAAAATGAAGGATGAGATCGTGAACAAGGCTCGCCAGCAGGCCGAGCATGAGCTGCAGTCCGCGAAGGAAGAGATCCGGCGCGACATCGACGCGGCGAAACAGCAGCTTCGTTCGGAGGTTGCCGATCTGGCGGTGAAAGCGGCCGGCAAAATACTCGATGAGACGCTTGACCCGGCGAAGCATAAGAAGATCGTCGACAACGTCCTGAATCAACTGCCGAAAAACTGATGGCCAATATCCGAATTGCAGCACGATACGCTGAGGCATTGCTGACGGCAGCGGAGGAGCAGAAACTGCTCGACCGCATTGCCGCCGATATGAAGGCGCTTGAGGAAACGATGCGTAAGTCGCGTGAATTTTCGCTCTTTCTCAAGAATCCTATCGTCAAGCGCGAAAAGAAACAGCGTGTCCTTTCAGAACTCTTCGGCCAGTCTCTTCATCCGATGACGGTGGGATTTCTCGTCCTTCTGGCCGAAAAGGGCCGGGAGGAATTCCTCCAGGACATTTGCACACAGTTCTTTGCCCTGCATGATGTGAAGCTCGGAATCGTCAACGTACACGTCAAAGCGGCCACGGAACTGTCGGGTGAACAGCAGAAAACCATTCGACAGCATTTTGAAGAATTCACCCGGAAGAAAGTGCGGTTGGATATGATCGTTGAGAAAGAGCTCAGAGGCGGATTCCTTGCACGCGTGGGTGACACCGTTTTCGACGGCAGCGTGAAACGTCAGCTTGAGATGTTGCGACAGAGATTCACGGAAGGGGCCGGGGTGAATTAATCAGACCATGAATTTGAAGAACATCAAGGAACAACAATGGCAGAAGTGAGACCAGACGAAGTATCAGCCATACTGCGAAAGCAGCTTTCGGGTTTTGAGAAGGAAGTCGATATCTATGATGTCGGGACCGTTCTCCAGGTGGGTGACGGTATCGCCCGACTCTATGGCCTCTCAAAGATCATGGCCAGCGAGCTGATCGAGTTTCCGGGAAACACGTACGGAATGGCGCTCAACCTCGAAGAAGACAACGTGGGTTGCGTCATCTTCGGCGAGAGCTCGCACGTGAAGGAAGGTGATACGGTCAAGCGAACCGGCCGCGTTGCATCGATGCCCGTGGGAGAGGCGATGCTGGGAAGGGTCATCAATCCCCTTGGCGAACCGATCGACGGCAAAGGCCCCATCAAGACCGAAAAGTTCCTCCCGATCGAGCGGAAGGCTCTCGGCGTCATTCAACGCCAGCCGGTAAAGGAGCCGCTCCAGACCGGCATCAAGGCAATCGACGGAATGACTCCCATTGGACGCGGACAGCGCGAGCTCATTATCGGCGATCGTCAGACCGGAAAGACGGCAATCGCCATCGACGCAATTATCAACCAGAAATACACGCACACCGAGAAAGCGAAGAAAGATGGGATCAATCCCGTCTATTGTATCTATGTCGCGATCGGGCAAAAGGGATCCACTGTCGCACAGGTGGTCACGAAGCTCGAAGAGGCGGGCGCGATGGAATACACCACCGTCATAATGGCCTCTGCAAGCGACTCGGCACCGCTGCAGTTCATTGCACCGTATGCGGGAGCCACGCTGGGAGAGTTCTTCCGCGACAACAGCAGGCACGCTCTGGTCATTTACGATGATTTGACGAAACAGGCTCAGGCCTATCGACAGATGTCGCTGTTGCTCCGTCGTCCTCCCGGCCGCGAAGCGTATCCGGGCGACGTCTTCTACCTCCACTCGCGCCTGCTTGAGCGCGCTTCAAAACTGAGCGACGATCTTGGCGGGGGCAGCCTGACGGCGCTTCCGATCATCGAAACCCAGGCTGGCGACGTCTCGGCGTACATCCCGACCAACGTCATCTCCATTACCGACGGCCAGATCTACCTGGAGTCGAACCTCTTCAACTCCGGTGTGCGTCCCGCGATCAACGTCGGCATTTCGGTTTCCCGTGTCGGCGGCAACGCGCAGATCAAGGCGATGAAGAAAGTTGCCGGCCGGCTCCGTATCGAGCTTGCGCAGTATCGTGAGCTCGAAGCCTTTGCGAAGTTCGGCTCCGACCTCGACAAATCGACCCAGCAGCAGCTCCGCAGGGGAGCGAGGCTTGTGGAACTGCTCAAACAGGATCAGTACGTGCCGATGCCGGTTGAAAAGCAGGTCATCAGCATGTTCGGAGGAACAGGCGGGTACTTCGACGAAATTTCTCTTGATCAGGTTCGCCGCGCGGAAAAAGAGCTCCACGAATTCCTGGAAATGAAGTATAACGATATTCTCCAGGAGATCGCACAGAAGAAAGATCTTTCGGACGATTTGCAGAAGAAGCTCCAAACCATCACCAGGGACTTTTTGGCAAAGTACAAAACAGTGGCGAAAACGGCCTGAGGCATGGCAACGCTCAGAGAAATACGCAGCCGCATCACGGGTGTGAAGAACACCCAGAAGATCACTAATGCGATGAAGATGGTCGCCGCCGCAAAGCTGCGGCGCGCCCAGGAGGGAATACTTGCCGCGCGGCCGTACGCACGAAAGATCAGTCAACTCCTGCGGCATGTAGTGACAAAGGTCGATCCGTCGCTTCACCCCCTGTTCGCCCCCCGGGAGGTTCACGGCATTCTGTATGTCGTCGTGACGGCAGACCGCGGATTATGCGGAGCGTTCAATGCGAACATTGCCAAAGCAGCCGAGCATGAAATGAGAACGACTGCGGCGGATTTCATGAAAGAGGGGAAGGTTCGCCTTGTGACGGTCGGGAAGAAGGGATTCGAGTACTTCGGAAAGCGGGGATACAGTCTCTTCTCGAAACATGTCGGGATCTTCGGCAGCCTTGAGTTTCAAAGGGCCCGGGGAATCGTTGACGAAGTCACGGCCGGATATCTCAAAGGCGAATTTGACCGCGTGGTGCTTGTCTATAACGAGTTCAAATCGGTCATCCAGCAGCGAATTGTTGTCGAACAACTGCTTCCGATCCCGCCCGAAGAACTGGCTCCTGAGAAGTCGCATGTACAGGTCGACTACATTTACGAACCGTCGAGCCGTGAGATTATCGATGCGCTGGTGCCGAAACATTTGAATTTCCAGCTGTGGCGGGTCCTGCTTGAATCGAACGCCGCAGAGCAGGGGGCCCGCATGTCGGCAATGGACAATGCCACGGAGAACGCAAAGGATATTATTAAGGGACTCTCTCTCTCGTTTAACAACGCCCGACAGGCTGCGATCACGAAGGAGCTGCTGGAGATCGTCGGCGGTGCGGAGGCCCTGAAGAAAGCCGGATAATCAGAGTTCCAAGAGGATGATCTTCAACCGCCTGCGGGTGATCGGGGCGGTTTTTTGTTGCTCGCTGCCCGCGTTTTTCCGCGTCTGTTAAAACAGACGCCTACAAGCCCTCGGTTATTGCTCAATCCCGCAAAGCGGGATTGTGGTCCGCCGCGGTCTTACTAGCCGTCGCCTGCCTGCTCTACGAGTCTCACGACTCGTAAGAGTCGTGGACCGAAGTGAATGCGATAAGCTTCGTCGCAATCGAAATGGTCGGCACCTGCCCGCCGAACTTGTTCTCAAAGGCAGGCGGGCGCAGGCAGGGGTTTCAACCGATGGCGCCGAACGACGCGTGCGGTACCGGTGCAACCCCTTGATTTCCCTGTTGATTAGGGTCTTTTTTTTCGCTAACTTTAATGCCCTTCAAAAGACGAGGGTTCGCCCCGTTTTAGGGCTTTTTTGACACTTTGTATGTTTGAAACTCTAAGCCAAAAACTCGAAGCCGTATTCAAGAAGCTCCGGGGTCAGGGAAAGATAACGGTCGAGAATGTGGCTGAGTCCCTCCGGGAGGTTCGGAGGGTGCTCCTGGATGCCGATGTGAATCTCCAGGTGGCAAAACAGTTCATTGACAACGTTCAACAGCGGGCCGTCGGACAGGATGTCCTCTCGAGCATTACGCCGGGACAGCAGATCATCAAGATCATCTACGATGAGATGGTGAAACTGCTCGGCGAAACGAGGGCGGACATCACTGATTCCCAGATACCGCCCACCGTCATCCTTATCGCGGGACTTCAGGGATCAGGGAAGACGACATTCTCGGCAAAACTCGCCCGGCTCCTCAAAAGCAAAGGTCGGAATCCCCTGTTGGTGGCTGCGGACGTGCATCGGCCCGCGGCGATTGATCAGCTGATTTCACTTGGTCACCAGATCGATATTCCGGTCTACTCGGACCGGTCTGCATCGGCGGTGAAAATAGCCGAAGATGCACTCGAGTATGCCCGGAAGAATATCCGGGACACGGTCATCGTTGACACGGCCGGCCGCATGCACGTGGATGAGGAGAT
>DATDRF010000238.1:0-4527 GCA_035291905.1 Bacteroidota bacterium | reverse complement strand
ATTTGGTTGTAGTTTCTAACGCAGAGACGCAGAGGTCGCAAAGAAACGCAGAGGAGACTCCGAATTTCTGCTTTTCTCTGCGAACCTCTGCGTCCTTTGCGACTCTGCGTTGTAGTCTATATTTGAAATTGAGACACTACCTAACTGCTTGACTTCCAGAATTGATTCCATTAAATTCTTAGTGTTAATTCGTTTGGTTCATGTCCCACTTTAAGGCGAAGTGGTTAGTTGCTTAAAACACCGAATGGTCAATCTCAGCGTGGAGGTATGCGAATGTGCGGCGGAATGAGATTGCTTCTTTTCTCTCTCTCCTTTTTCCTACTCGTTTTCCCGGTTTTTCCTCAGGTCACCAGTCCCGGCAAGCCAGGCGGACTGGTCGAAGAGCAGGATTATGCCTTTGCGTATGGCCTCTTTAAGGACGGCCTTTATCAACTTGCCGCCGATCAGTTCGATCTGTTCCTGAAGAAATACCCCGCGAGCTTGAAGAAGGTCGATGCGACGTTCTTGAGCATCGAATCAAGGTTCCAGCAGCAACAATTCGACACAGCCAGGCGTCTGTTCAGCCGATTTGTCTCGGACTACCCGGATTCCCGCCACACAGACGATGCTTCTCTGCGGTTGGGGGAGTCTTTTCTCCGGTTGAAAAAAAACGAGGAGGCTCTGGCTCCTTTGAAAGTAGTCCTGGACCGATTCCCCCAGAGCGAACTTGCGGGCGAGGCCGCATACTGGCTTGGGGAAGCCTATGTGCGGATGGGCGATTATGAAAATGGCATCAAATACTACACCCTGGCGTTTGAGCACTTTCCGTCAAATCGCCTGCGAGATTATGCCTTGTATGCAGTGGGATGGACTTACCAAACGAAGGGTGACTATCCAAGGGCTGCCGAATGGTACGCCAGGCTGCCGAAAGAGGTTCCCACCAGCGAGCTCGTTTCGGCCGCGCTGGTTCGGCATGGCGAATGTTTCTACTACATGAAGGAATACCGCAAAGCGATTCAGGAACTCTCTGCGTCTTCCGCGGGAATCACCCGGACGGAGGAAAAAGGTGAGGCCGAATACCTGATTGCCGAGGCTTACTATCACCTTGGAGAGTTCGGAGAGGCGCGCGGACACTATGAGCGGTTCCTCAAAGAATACCCCGGGCATCGCCTGGTGCGTGACGTCCTCTATGCGCTTGGGTGGACCTATCTCAAGACTGCCGACTATCTCAAAGCTGAACAGACCTTCGATCAACTTACGGGCGGGTCTGATGCATTGGCTCACAGCGGCCTTTTCAGAAGAGGTGTTGCGGAAAAATTCGGAGGAAGGATCCAGGAGGCTCTCGCAACATGGACGGATGTTGTCCGCATCGCCCCCCGGGGGGAGTTCTCGGACAATGCGCTGTATGAAAGCGGCCTGCTTCTTTATGAACAGAACAGGATTCGCGAGGCGATTCCGTTTTTTGACCGGGTGGTCCGGGAATATCTTTCGAGCGACGTGCTTGCCGATTCATACAGGATGGCCGGAGAATGCCTTGTCGCTGACTCGAGCTTTACCAGAGCAAAGGAGCTGTTCGCAAAGGCGATAGCCGTTCCCGACGCGTCGTTCGAAGCCAAGGTCAATGCACTGTACCAACTCGGCTGGAGCCAGTATAAATCGGGCCAATATGCCCAAGGCATTCAGTCGTTCTCCCAGTTCCTGGAGAACTACCCATCTCACCCCAAGGCGGTGGATGCGAGGTTCTGGAGGGCGGAAGCACACTATCGGCTTGAAAAATATGCAGCCTCATCCGCCGATTATGTCGCCGTCGCCGGGCAAAAATCGTCCCATCGGGCAGAGGCACTTTATGGCGCAGGCTGGTCATTGTACAAGCTCAACAATTTCGGAGGGGCCAGAGAGCAGTTTGAAGCGCTCCTCTCGGGCTTTCCATCGGGAAAATTTGCTTTTGACGGCCGGCTGAGACTTGGTGATTCATATTTCTTCCTGAAGGATTACGCCGGGGCCGAAGGAGCCTACAGGACTGTCATCCGACAGTTTCCGCAAGAGCCTTCGATTGATTACGCCTACTATCAACTTGGGCAGACGTACTATCGAAGAGGCAATTTCAACGACGCCGTCAGCCAGTTCAGCGACCTGATGAAACGTTATCCCAAATCGGCGCTGGCCGATGATGCCCAATATGCGATCGGCTGGATATGGTTTCAAAACAAGCAGTACACCGAGTCTATCAAGGAATTCCAGAAGATCCTTCAGAATTCTCCCGAAAGCGATCTCGTTCCGAGGGCCACGTACAGCATAGGCGATGCATACTACAACCAGCAGCAGTACGGCGCCGCGGAGAAGAGCTACCGTGATGTCCTGAATCGTTTTCCAAAAAGCCAGTATGTTGCAGATGCTGTGACCGGAATCCAGTATTGTCTCCTTGCCCAGGGAAAACAGCAAGAAGCTCTGCGGGTGATTGATGTGTTTCTCAGGGAGAATCCCGACGCCGGAATAGCAGAGGCCCTGCTCCTCAAGAAGGGGGATTTGCTCTACGGTCAGCAGCAGTATGACGGAGCCATAAAAGAATACAGATCGTTTTCAGAGAAATACCCGTCGTCTCCGTCAATCGCTGCAGCCTTTTATTGGATCGGCAAGAGTCATCATGCTCAAAACAGAATCCTCGATGCCGCACAGGCATTTGAGCGCGCAGCTTCGGTCAGGAACGGCAGTCCCAAAACGGCGGCCCAGGCCCTCCTGGACCTTGGAGAGGCCTACCTGACGCTGAAGAGCCGCGACAAGGCGCTGGATGCACTGACGCGTCTCGAGCGGGATTATCCTGAATCGGAATTGATCCCTGATGCGATGTACCTCAAGGGAAATGCGCTGAAGGGGTCAGGTTCTCCTGCAGACGCACATCGTCAATTCAACGCCCTCGTGGGCCGATATCCGAAGTCGACTGCTGCCGATCGGGCGCGACTGGCTCTGGCACGTATTTATCTCGACGAGACCAACTATGCCGAATCGATCCAATATGCCCAACATGTAGCGACGAGCCGAACGGACGAGCTCGGCGCCGAGGGACAATATCTTATAGGGTTGGCGGAATCCGCGAAGAAGGACTGGAAGGCGGCGATCACGGCATTCCTGCGGCTAAGGTATATCTTTCCGACCCACGAGGATTGGCTGGCGAGAGGATACCTCGGACTGGGTGAGGCGTACGAGCAAACCAACGACCCACAGCGGGCGCAGGAGGCGTACAAAACAGTCCTTAAGTTCGACCGGCAGCACGAAGAGGTTGCCGAAGCCCAGCGGCGATTGAAGCGGATGGAGCGATCATGAGGCTCTGCCTGTATATTATGTTCGTGATCCTTCCCGCGGTTGTGACGGCACAAAAGGTTGAGATTGACAAAACAGGAAAACGTCAGCCCGAGTCACGACCACTGGATGTTCAACAACGACCCGACGAAGCCGCACTTCCTGCCATTGACCTTCCCGAATTCGTGATCACGGGGTCCGTAACCATCAATCCTCCCGATGCACAAAAGTACCCGTACGATGAACAAGGGCTCTATGTCCGTCATGCGTCCGAGAATACCCCGGGAACGAGGGATCGCGAGACCATTGACCTCGGAGAGCGGTTCAAACAGTCGCTGCTGACTCCTTCGAAATACCTTGGCGGTATGTTGCGTGCAAGCCTTGGAAATTTCTTTACACCGGAGATTGCGGCTTCAGTCGGATTGTCCGATGCATCGTATGATCTGACGGCAAGCGCCGCTTACAGGAGAACAAAAGGATTTACGCGGAATGCCGACGCATCGTCGGCTGCGATCGCCGTGCAGGGAAGCCACGAAATCGAAACAGGATCTTCTACGGTCCAGAACGTGAGGCTCAAAGGTGCTCTCGAGTACGATACACGCGCCTACAAGTTCTACGGTTCTCTCGTGCCGTCAACCCAGAGAGACATTTCGCGGTTTGCTCTCCACATTCAGACATCAGGCGATATCGGATCGGAAACATCGCTTCAGGGCGGCCTGACGGTGCGAAACATCTCCGTCGTAGACAGCACGACCACAACGACCGAAAATGGGTTCAGAGCGGATTTGAGCGGCACCCTTCCCGTTGTCGGTTTTCCTCTCGATGTAAGAGGCCGTGCGTGGTTCTCGACCGTCACCGCAATCACGGCGAGGAAGCTTTCTCTCATTACGCTTTCCGTTGGCACGCCGCGCCTCTCATGGGGAAATTTCTCTATGAGTGCGGGAGCCGAGGGTCACGCCGTGGAAGGGATGGATGGCCAGAAAGGAGCGTACTTCTATCCTTTTGTACTCCTTGACCTTCGTGTCACAAGCCAACACGCCGCGTTTCTTTCGTTTAGGCCGTCTCCCGAATTCGCCGCCCTGGAAGATCACCTTGATCGTAACCCGTATCTGTCCGGCGGTGCGTCGATGAGACACCCGATTGCCAGATTGGCAGTGAGTGGCGGACTTGAGTCGGATTGGAGTGCCTGGTTGAGCACCAGGTTGTGGATCGAGTATAAATCGATGACAGAGTATCCGTTCTACGTCGATT
>DATDRF010000237.1:0-3448 GCA_035291905.1 Bacteroidota bacterium | reverse complement strand
TCCACGGCTGTATGCAGGCTTGAGCTTTGGGAGCGGGAAAGGCGCCGCCATTTCATCCGGTGCCGCTCGAGAAGACGCTCAATACCGATCGAGCCCGTGGCGACGTCATTGAGTTCCTTATGGATCTTTTCGCACTGCTGGAGGCTCAGGATTTTACGCGATACGAAGTCGCTCACGCGGAATTTGTCAATCACAATGCCGTCGTTTCTCGTAAAGATATGCGCATCAAAGATGTTCGCATCGTTAGCGGAGAGGACCCCGCAGAATTTCGAGAGAACGGAAGGGGCATCCTTCGCAATAACGGTGATTTCGGTGAAGTCCGCTTGATGGTTGATGATCGTCGAGACGGGCTCGTCGCGTTCGATGTGACGTATATGCTCGGCGATTTCGCTGGCATCGAATGTGGCTAGATATGCCGGACTGTCGACTGCCTCAAGATGGGTCAGCGAGGAATCCTTCGGTACCGTCTCGGCGAGCGTTTCGACAAGCTCCTTGAGCGCCGCTTCATGGCGCGACCTCGCCGCAGTATGCACCTGCTCGCTGGTGAGACGGTGATCGAGGATCTCCCTGCATTTTCTGTAGAGTTCGTACAACAGCATTCCCTTCCAGTCGCTCCAGACGTTCTTGTTGACCGCACTCAGGTCCGCATACGTCAGGACAAACAGGTAGTCAAGGAGAACGGGATTCTCGAACGTGGACGAGAAGTCGATAATGGTCTGTGGATCGCTGAGGTTGCGGCGGAAAGCCGTCTGCTCCATAAGGAGGTGATAACGGACCAGAAACTCGACGTCCGGCCGAATGTCGGAGAATCCAAGTCTCTTCAGGATCTTCCCGGCCATCGTCGCCCCCGTCACCTCGTGGTCTCCGACCCGTTTTGGTTTCGCGATGTCATGCAGCAGGCAGGCAAGGACCAGGACATCTTTTCGGGGCAAAGAACGATACGTTGCTGCAAATGAACCCTGTTGAGTCGCAAGGGCCTCGGCATTTTGAATGACGCGCAGGGTATGCTCGTCGGCAGTGTAGTAGTGATACTGGTTGTGCTGGAAGAAGGCAACCATCGCCTTCCATTCGGGGATCCAGCGTTCGAGGACGCCGTATTCGCTCAGCCGGTGCAGCAAATGTCCCACGCCGTCGGGGCCGCCGAGAAGCGCCCGAAAGAGGGCCGCCTCTGCCTTCGACTTTAGCGGAGTAAACCGATCGATACTTCTGGCAATCCAATCCTCAAGGTCTTCGGAGAATTTCGCAGAGTGGTTTCCCGCATGGATACAGGCCTTCAAGAGGAACTCATTGGGCCGTCTTGATGCAGATGAGCGGTGAGTAACGGTTCCCTCGCGCAGCAAGAAGGAGGAGTCGAGCTCCTTAGGTTTGTCGGTCCCGGGAGTCTTATGGAACTTCCGCTGGACCGCAGCCGTCGCGCGCCGGGCGAACTGGGAGATTTGCCGCGATGCGACATAGTAATCCTGCATGAACCGCTCGACACTCGGGCGGGCCGATGTCGGCTTGTATTCAAGCGCTTCTGCAATCGTGGCCTGAAAAGCGAACTCCAGTGAATCATGGAGTCCCTTCGATTGGATGTGCATTTCGTTTCGCGTGCGCAGCAGAAAATCCAGGGCAACCCTTGTCTGCCGAAGGTAGCGGGGCGGAAGCTCCCTTTTGAGAATCGGGCTCCCCAGCATGTTTGTGAGCGCCGTTGCATGCAGTGAAAGAGTAGCAGGGATCTTCATCATACCTGTGCCAAGGACAAGCCAGAGAACCGTATGCATATCCCTCAAACCGCCTGCGCTGTTCTTGATGTTGGGTTCCAGCAGTTTCGTGGAACTGCCGTACTTCTGATGGCGAATCTCGGCTCTTGTCACGAGATCCTTCACGAGGCCCGGGTGATCAGAGTCGGTGATCTGGCACTCGAGGGATTTTCGGAACTGCAGAAACAATCCCCTGTTTCCGATGAGAAATCGGGATTCCACAAGCGAGACCCACGATTCAATATCCGATTCGCGCATTGCGAGGCAATCCGGGACAGTCCTGGCACTGTGGCCGATGTCGAGGCCCAGATCCAGCAGCTGGTGGAGCAGCTTTTGGACCGCCATCGCGGCCTTATTCAAAGGGTCACTCTCGGGGACGAGGAACATGATGTCCGTATCGGATGCGAAAGAAAGCTCCTTTCGTCCGTATCCGCCGAGTGCCACAAGGGATATCAGATTCTTTTCCGGGAGGGCGAGGTCATGGAAGGACTGACGGATTTTCTCGTCAAGGGCTTCGGTGAGTGAGAGGGCAATGCGGATGCCGCCGGTACCGCGCCGGTGTTGGGCGGCGATTGACCGGAGCGATTCGCTGAACATCGGTTTTGATGATTGACGGGAAAACACGAATGGCAATGTAGGAAAAGGTTGACCGAGGAGCAAAGCTCACCAAAGACCTTCCGAAGGTCGTAGACCTTCGGAAGGTGATATTGCGACCTCTTGAACAAAACTCCTGTAATCCTCTCCTGAATCAAACAATTCATTTCTAAGTTCGAGGTTCGTGATGGTGGGGAGGCGTAATCCAGCCCATTCGGAATAATCAGAAAACTGCCAGTGTTCGGGTCTTACGACCAATCCAGCTTGAACTGGGTTGAGATGAATGTATCGGGCTATCACCGCAGGTTCTCCAATGATCTTGTTCTTGGCCTTTGCTTCAAAAAGTGTTCCTGAATGTCGTTGCTCGACATTGGTCGACTGAACATAGGCATTGAAAGTTGTCTGGATGAATCGGGTGATGGAACCGCCGAGGCACTGTCGAAGCATTAAATGGTAATGATTTGGCATAAGACAATAGGCCAGGATCAAGACGTTGTATTTGGTCTTGTATTTTGAAAGAAGATGAAGACAGAAGAGATAATTCTCGGGAGAGAAAAAAATCGGAAGTTTATGCGCCCCCCGGTTGTAGACATGATACAGCAAATCATCGAAGTACATCGATCCCCCTAGAATGGACCTTCCGAAGGTCGTAGACCTTCGGAAGGTGTCTCGTAGCTACCGGAAAAGCCCCGCAACCTCACGTGCAAGCTCACGCGCCGCGCTCATTGCCGCCTGATTGACAAGCTCATCATCAGGCGGAGGGTAGGTCTCTCTCCGTCCGCAGAGTTCGCGTGAGGCATGACTCAGTGCTTCTTTGTCCCCCTTGTACCGTCCGAACTTGATTTCAACGATCTCTCTTCGGGGTACATTTCCCGATTTCACGATGGTCCCCCGTGTTACATCGACAATCTGATAACTGCAATCGAACCTCGCTGTGGCCCGCCGAGTTATTGTGGTCACTGTAGCGCGGACGATCTTCTTCGGTTTGTCCTTTCCTCCTGAGATCTCGTCTTTCTCCTCATAGGTTGCGACGATATCGGGCGGATAGTCTGTGGAGATCGACGTGATCTTGCCGAAGACGAATGAGTGAATGCCAAGGAGTTTTCCGATTT
>DATDRF010000236.1:0-10896 GCA_035291905.1 Bacteroidota bacterium | reverse complement strand
AAATGGCTGCCACCCCATTTGCCCCGTAAAACGGGGCGGGCCCGAAATTCCGGCGTCCAAGCTCGGCACTTGTTTGGTGTAATGCCGCACAATCGAAATCGGCCCACACGCTTGCCGCTGATTTCGGGTCTCATTGTTCGGTTTTCACGACTCCGGCTCTGAGTCCTGAATTCAAGCCTTTTCTTCTGCTTTTCTCCCCTTTTTTCGCGACAATCCTCGGTGGGTGACACACAAGAACAAGAAAGCAAGAACCAAACGGTGACCGCTGACGCCGGCCAGCCGGTTCAACCAACTCAAGGCCGCTACGACAAAACTGAAAACCATCAGGGAGCAATATGCAAATAACCAGGAAGGCTTTGATGATCGCCGTTGTTGCGACATCGTTCTTCTCCGGTTTCACATTAAAGGCAATCCTAACGGGAGAAAACGAAACGCAAGAAATGAAAAAAGTGACGGGAATAGGCGGGATCTTCTTCAAGTGCAAAGACCCCAAGAAAGTAAGAGAATGGTACAAGACGCATCTCGGGTTGAACACCAACCAATACGGGGCAGTCTTTGAGTGGCGACAGGGAGCAGACACGACGAGAAAGGGATTTACCCAGTGGAGTCCGTTTAAGGAAACAACAAGATATTTCGAGCCTTCGACAAAGGACTTCATGATCAATTACAGGGTTGAAAACCTGGCGGCTCTCGTCGAGGAACTGAAAAAGAACGGCGTCACCATTGCGGACACAATCGAAACGTACGACTACGGTAAGTTTGTGCACATCCTTGACGTTGAAGGGAACAAAGTGGAACTATGGGAACCGAACGACATCGTATATGAACAATTGGGAATAAAGCTTGGAAGCAAGACGACGAAATGATTGTTGGCAACACGGCGCTGACGTTATCTCGATCCATTCTCATCAAGGCTTTCCTCAGAGAGCGTGCTTCCTGTGGGGAAGTAGGGGTCACGCCTTGAAATGTGACTGAGAGAAGGGAAGTTGAGAGTTATGGATGCTGCGGACCAAATTCGAGACTCAACCATGAGTGAACGCAGCTTAACTTTTCTTTTGAAAAAGAAAAGTTACAAAAGAAATCGTGCGCCGGAATTAAAGTCCCACAAGGTACCCCTTCCAACGCACACGCCGCGTTTCACTCCTGTAAGCAATGTCTTAACTCAAGGATTGCATGTTGTCGTCGTGAAACGAACACACGAGATGGCAGCCGCCCCGCTTGCCCGTAATTCCGGCGCTCTTTTTTCCGACCACGAAATCGGACTGAGGAGAAACTGAGAATGAAAGTACTGGTTTTTGGTGCGACTGGCGGCACGGGTCGGGCTCTTGTCGAACAGGCCCTGGAGCAAGGGCACACCGTCACGGCCTTCGCCCGAAATCCGCGAAAGATCAAAATCGTCCATGAGCGCCTCACCGTTGCTGAGGGCAATGTCCTGGACTTCGACGCCGTTGACCGTGCAGTACAAAGTCACGATGCGGTTCTCTCGGCACTCGGTCACAAGCGCTGGTTCATCAGAACAACGATTCTTTCCAGGGGGACAAGAAACATCATCACGGCCATGGAAAAACACGGCGTGAAGCGGTTCATCTGTGAGACCTCTCTCGGTGTCGGAGATTCCCTGGGCCGGTTGGGATTGCTCTATACGCTTTTTATCATCCCCTTTATCACCTTCTTCTATTTCCGGGACAAAGCTCGCCAGGAACGCCTGATCAAGGGAAGCTCCCTCGAGTGGGTGATCGTCCGCCCGGCTCAGCTCACGAACGGCAAAAAGCGCGGCGTGTATCGGCACGGTGCGAAGATCGGAAGCTATCTCTTCACGCAAAGAATCTCCCGCGCGGATGTGGCAGATTTCATGCTCAGGCAACTGAATGACGATTCATGTTTGAGGCAGGCTGTGGGGATAGCGTACTGATCGGAAAACGGTCAGGTTGCTTCGTATCATTCAACCGAGGCGCACAATTTGGGAAAACAACTGCTAACTGACAAAAGGAGGATTCTGTGCAAAAGTACTTTCGACCCGGCTATCTCTTCTTTACTGCGTCTTTCCTGTTCTTGATCGTGGCTGCGGTCTCCGAGCGACCGGTACTCTACATCGGTCTGGGCGCTGTCTTTCTCATCCTGGGCCTGGCAGCTATGAAGAAAACCAATCAAAAGCCCCCCGAAGAAAAGCCTCAGGAGTAAACCAATGTGCCGGTTCCGATCGCTTTCCGTCGCGTTTCGTCCACCAGATTCTGAAGGAGGTTCCGCCGTGAAACACCGACTTCCCTTCTCAATGTTGCTGATCTGTTTTCTGCAATTCCTGACCATCGGCTGCTCGGGATCGTCTCTCTTGCCGACGCGGAATCTGGTCGCTTACTATCCGTTCAACGGCGATGCCCGCGACGTAAGCGGGAACGGGCGCCACGGATCGCCAAGCGGCGGCGTGACGTGGACAGCGGACCGGTTTGGGAATCCGGGTCGTGCGGCTGATTTCAACGGAAGAGATGCGTCGATTTCCATTGACGACCCCGACCAGGCGTTGAATTTTGACGCGAATTCGCATTGGTACTCGGTGAGTTGCTGGGTAAAACTCCATGCATTACCGAGGAATCGGGATATGGAGATCATGATCGATCGGGGCACGTCGGAGGACTCTCCCGCGTCGTATGACATCTTCTATCGCGGATCGCTGGGATCCTTCGTTGCGGATGTATGGGATGGTACGATCAACATCATCGTGCCGAGTAAGACGAAACCGGTCCCTGACGTATGGTATCATTTGGTGATGGTGGCGGACAGGGAAAGAATTCGACTGTACGTGAACGGGAAGCGCGAGCTTTCTTATGACGGAGCATCGTGGCCGGAATCGATCCCGCCCAGGTTCAAGTCCACGTTCAACACCCAGAAACTCAGGACCATAGGGGACTTCAAGCCGGAATGGGTGAACGGCCATCACTACTTCAATGGAGTTATCGACGATGTTCGAGTCTACAGCCTCGCGTTGACCGAAGATGAAATCCTCTCTCTTTATCACGAAAAAGATCGGAAGTGAAAGCAGCCGTTGCTTTCGATCTGCCGCCCTTGCAGCATACCCCCGAGGTTCCTTATGAACAAACCCCTTCTCAATGACAAAAGTGAATATCCCGATGATGAAGTCCTGCTACGATATCTCGGCAAGACAAAAACCGTTTGGGATGAATTCGCCAAGCAAGTATCCGCGACGTTTGCCCCCATGTCTTTGGAATGGAATTTCTACAATGACGGGAAGGCATGGCTCTGCAAGTTAGTCTATAAGAAGAAGACTGTGTGCTGGATTTCCGTGTGGCAGGGTTTTTTCAAAATGACTTTTTATTTTACCGGGAAGAATAACAAAGACATTAACGGCCTGAACATAAACTTGAACCTGAAAAAGAGCTATCGGTCGAACAAGAGTTTCGGCAAATTGAAGCCTCTGACGATCGACGTCAAAGCGAAAAAGGCCCTTTCCAACGTCTTTGAGTTGGTACAATACAAGAGCCAATGGCATCCCAAATCCTGATTGCTTTCTAAAGGGCTGATTTCTGAACTTCCGCCTACGTTTCACTTCGGCAGACAAGCTGACTTCTGTCCTCTGATTTCTGACCTCTGTTCTTCTGACCTCTGATCTCTGACATCTGACTTCGGACCTCTCTCTTTCTCTCCTTTGCTTTTCCCCCATTTTTTGTCCAAATTGCTCCACGATTTACCTCTGTTTTTTTCCTCTTGATCATTCCTGGAGTTACTCATGAAAACGACCATTACCGATGTATGGGCCCGGGAGATTCTCGACTCGCGCGGGAATCCGACCGTTGAAGTTGAACTGACGCTCGAAGACGGAACCGTCGGGAGAGCAGCCATCCCCAGCGGAGCTTCAACCGGCGAGAATGAGGCAGTCGAGCTTCGCGACGGCGATAAAGCCCGCTACCTGGGTAAAGGGGTCCTCAAGGCCGTGGAGAATGTCAACGAAGTACTTTCAGAAGAGGTCGTCGGTTTTGATGCCCTGGATCAGGTCGGCATTGACAAAATGATGATTCAACTCGACGGCACACCGACAAAGAGCAAGCTCGGTGCAAACGCAATCCTTGGAGTCTCACTTGCCTCGGCAAAAGCAGCCGCAGCCTCCCTTGGACTCCCGCTCTATCGCTACATCGGCGGCACGAATGCGCGCGTCCTTCCGGTTCCCATGATGAATATCATGAACGGCGGCAAGCACGCGGACAACAATGTCGATTTTCAGGAGTTCATGGTCCTTCCGGTCGACGCCCCGAGTTTCGCCGAAGGCCTCAGAATGGGAGTCGAAGTATTTCATTCCCTCAAATCGGTCCTTCACAAAAAGGGCTACAACACGGCAGTCGGTGACGAGGGAGGATTCGCCCCCAACCTCAAGTCGAATGAAGAGGCTCTCGAAGTCATCCTTGAGGCGATCGCAAAAGCAAACTATAAGGCGGGAGAGCAGGTCTATATCGGATTGGATCCGGCGGCAAGCGAGTTCTTTGATGCAGACAAGAAGAAATACGTCTTTTCCAAATCCGATAAGTCCGAGAAATCGTCGGAGCAAATGGTGAAGTATTGGGAGAATTGGGTGAAACAGTATCCGATCATTTCCCTGGAGGATGGCATGTCGGAGGGAGATTGGGAGGGTTGGAAATTGCTGACAGATACCCTGGGAAAGAAAACACAGCTTGTCGGAGACGATGTGTTCGTGACCAATGTCGATTATCTCTCAAAAGGAATTGACATGGGCGTGGCGAATTCGATTCTGATCAAAGTGAATCAAATCGGAACACTGACTGAAACGCTTGATTGTATTGAGATGGCCAAACGGGCAAAGTACACGACGGTGCTCAGTCACCGGTCCGGTGAAACCGAAGATACCACCATCGCGGACATCGCCGTCGCGACAAATTCCGCCCAGATCAAGACCGGCTCGGGGAGCCGCACCGATCGGATTGCGAAGTATAACCAGCTTATTCGGATCGAACAGGATCTCGACACGAACGGATATTATGCCGGATTCGGGGCGTTCAATGTGAAGGTATGATGGGGGTGAAACTTTGAAATTGAAAATTGAGTGTTGAACATTGGATATTGCTTTCTCGAACTTCACAAAACAATGTTCAATAACCAATTTTCAATGTTCAATGCAGAACTTTTTGGACAATGAAGAAGACTCTGCTGTTTCTTTGTATTCTCCTTCTTTCCTGCGACAAAACGGGCCCGACGGAATACGGATTCATACTGACTGACGTCCGCTTTGCAACGGGGACGCGTTACACGTATGGATGGTCCATGGTGACGCGCGATTCGGCAGGCAATCTTCTCTCCGAATACTACGATACGCTTGTGGTGATTGTCGAGGCGACCGGTGCACAGATCGATACGCTTGACGGACTGACGAGGGTAAGGGGATACTCATTGGTCGATTCGATCGGCTCGACGCTCGTCTGGTATCAGAATGATCAGAGTGCGTGCGCGGAGGTGGCATATAGGAATGCCGGAGCAATTCCTTTCGTGCTTCCGAAGAAAGGGACAACACGGGAACAGTGGACGGTTGAGCCTCGCAGTAACCCATTCTTCTTCCCGTTGATAATACAGAAGGTCCTTCCGGCTCCTCGCATGACACCGGTTGATTCCCTCATCGTGAGAAATGACCCACGGATCGTGTTCAAGTATCCTCTCATTATCGGCGGGTCCTGGGTTTCGTTCACCGATCCCTGGCTGCAGACCCGTCAAGTCGTGGGCAGCGAGTTTGTGCAGACCCCCATGGGATCCCGACGATGTGTGAAAATCAGTTCGGATTCACCGATGTTTGGAGAGAGCATTGAGTGGTTCGATTATGTGGACGAGAACGGCCTGGTGCTGCGTGCAATAAAAATTAACTTTGTCATGATGACGTCTGAGGGTGACACAGTCGGGACTGCAACCGGAATCGAACGGGCCGAATTGCTGAGTCTGGAATAGGCGCCGAAAGCATCAATCAACAAGTCACAAATCAATAGATCAAAAATCAATGAGCACTCCAATCAAATTCGGTACCGACGGCTGGCGGGGTGTGATTGCGGACGATTTCACATTTGATAACGTGGCAAGAGTGGCTGCCGCGACTGCGAGATTCGAAAAGAAACAGAAAAAGATCAGAAATGGAGTCGTGGTCGGTTACGATTCGCGATTCTTATCGAAAGAGTTCGCGGAAAAGACGGCCCAGGTGATCGCCGGTTACGGCATTACGGTTATCCTTTCGGATAAGATCTCTTCGACTCCCATGGTGTCTCTGCTCACAAAGAAACTCGGTGCTGCGGGCGGTGTCGTCATCACTGCAAGCCATAACCCCGCGAAATACAACGGATTCAAATTGAAGGGGGATTTTGGCGGACCGGCGCATCCTGAGATGATTGAGAAGCTGGAGAAAGAACTGAAGAAAGTTCAAAGTTCGAAGTTCAAAGTTCAAAGTTCCTATGAAGAATTGAGAAAAAAGGGGAAGATTAAACTTCAGGATTTCACTCAGATCTATGTCGATGACGTGAAAACAAAACTGAACCTCGAGCTCGTGCGTTCGTCGGGAATCCGAATTGCCTACGATGCGATGCACGGAGCAGGTCAGGGTGTGATGGAACAACTTGTACCTGTCACCGTGCTTCTGCGCAACAGCTTCAATCCGTCGTTCGGCGGGTCGCATCCTGAACCGCTGCCTCAACACCTTCGTGAACTTGCATCTTCAGTCGTTTCAAACAAGTGCGACATAGGCATTGCAACCGACGGGGACGCCGATCGTGTGGGGGCATTCGACGAAAATGGAGATTTCGTCGATTCACACAGAATCTTCGCCCTTCTCCTCAAGTATTTGGTGGAACAGAAGAAGATGCGGGCCGAGGTCGCGAAATCTTTTTCCGTCAGCCAGCTGATCAACAAGATGTGCGACCGCTACGGCCTGACTCTGCATGAAACGCCGATCGGATTCAAGTATCTCTGCCGCCTGATGACGGAAAGGGATATCCTGATCGCGGCGGAGGAGAGCGGCGGATTGGGCGTGAAGGGGCATCTCCCCGAGCGGGATGGCATCTTCATCGGGCTTCTCCTCTGTGAGATCATGGCGGCTCGAAAGAAGAAGCTGAGCGAGCTGGTGGACGAGCTGATGTCGGAATTCGGATGGCACTACTTCAATCGTATAGACAAGCTTCTCACCGAGAAAGAGAAGAAGCGAATTCTCGCCGCGTACGCCAAGGGAGTCGCTTCGCTTGACGGTGCGAAAGTGACTCGGGTCGAAAAGAAGGACGGAACAAAGCTCTTTGTCGACAACGGATGGGTCCTTGTCCGGGCTTCGGGAACCGAGCCCCTGATCCGGTTCTATGCCGAAGCGGATTCGCCGGAGGCGGTCGAAAGGCTTCTCGCGGCCGCAACGGCAGTCTGATCGAAATCGGGTCTTTCGGCCTTGGGTTGAAACCCGATACACATAGACTGACCATCCACGCACTGAAGTGCGTGGCAATGGGCAACAAGCAGGCGGATTGCCCCGACCTTCGTGACTATTGCTGACAAGTGCGTGCCGATTGCCCCGACCTTCAGGTCGGGGAAACGGAGCAAGGCCACAGGGCTTTAGCCCACGATATCCAATCTTGACAGAAACTATGCTTTTTCGGCTGTTTTTTCGCCAATCTCCCCACCAACCTTTTTGACACCCCGGGGTCTAATTCTATGTCCGAAGAGAAGTCCTTGAATCCAATGCCGAACGATCTCGAGCTCATTTTGAAAGCTCAGCGCGGCGACATGATGGCTTTTGAGCAGCTGGTCTATCGATACGACAGACAGGTTCTTTCAATTGCCGCTTCCTATGTCAACAACGCTGAGGATGCGAAAGACATCTATCAGGAGGTATTCCTGAGAGTCTTTCGGGGCATCGGGAAGTTCGAGCTCAGGAGCGAGTTCTCAACATGGCTCTACAGGATCACAACAAACGTCTGCTTGAGTCACCGGTCTCGGCGAAAGAGACACACGCACGCATCACTCAGCGACAGTGAAGGCGATGAAGAAGCGCACGGGGTTGTCGATCCCAGAGAGTCCGATCATGCTGCAATCGGGTCGGAGATCTCAAAAAGCGTCGAACAGGCGCTGAAATTGCTCTCTCCGAAGCAACGCATGGTCTTTACATTGCGGCATTACCAGGGATATAAGTTGAAAGAGATTGCGGCAATGATGAAATGCGCCGAAGGAACCGTGAAGAAATACCTCTTTACCGCTACGCATAAGATGCGGGAGGAGTTAAAAGAAGTGTATCACCAAGGAGTCTGATGATGGAACAACAACACTACAAGGAATGGCTGGAACTCTCGCTGCACGGAGACCTCGGCGGCCCGGAGCTGAAAACGCTCGAAGAGCATCTTGCATCATGCAGCGAATGCCGCATGGAGCTTGAGGTTCTCAAGCAGCTTCGGACGGACATGAAGAACGCGGGGCGTCTCGAAGCGAATGACGCTCTCTTACAGGAAGCACGGTTGGAGCTGCGGGCGGCTCTTCGCACTGAACGGTCGAAAGTCCCCTTATGGCATTCCGTGACCGACAAGATCGACGAGTTCTTTGCTCCGTGGGCGAAAGTAAGCTTCGCGGGTGCCGCTATGCTCGTCGTGGGATTCATTGCTGGATATCTTGTCTATCATTTGCCCGCCCAGGACGGCACGATGATGCGACAACTTTCGCAGAGCTCCGAATTTTCGCGCGGAGAGGCGCAGATTGCCAATATGAAATTCGAAGATGCCGATCCAAGCGACGGCGAAATCGCTTTCCGGTTCGATGCCGTGACGCCCCTTCAGGTAAAAGGAAGCATCAACGATCCGGGGGTCCAAAGTGTCTTGACAAAGGCACTCATGTACGAGGAGAATCCCGGCGTGCGTCTGAGAGCCGTCAGCGCCATGTCGTCGCAGATTCAGATTCAAACGTCGGCGCCGAGCGAGGCCGACAACCTCGTGAAGCATGCGCTTGTCGAGGCGATGAAGTTCGATGACAACCCGGGAGTTCGCAAGCAGGCTCTTCAGGCGCTGCGGAAATTCAAGATCGACGACGAGATCAAGATCGGACTTCTCTACGTGCTGATCAACGACAAGATCGAAGGGATGCGTGTTGACGCAATTACCAGTTTGGCATTAGGCAAGGATGAGACATATGCTTCGGACGAGCATCTGCTCAACATTCTGCGCAAGAAAGTGGAAACAGATAACAACCGATACGTCCGGCAAGGTGCACGGGCGGTCTTACAGGAGGTTCAATAACATGAAAAAGCAACTTACACTCATCCTCGGCATGCTGATGCTTGTTGTCCTCTCCCTCCCGGCACAGAAACGGGACGTGGAGGAGAAAGGCGTTCGGACAAAGTCCTTCTCTGTCGAGAAAGGCGGCCGATTTGAACTCACAACAAGGTCGGGAGATGTCAGAATCACACCCTGGAGCAAGAACGAAGTTAACGTGACTGCCGAAGGAATCGACGATGAAGACCTTGACCGCCTCAAGATGACGCAATCAGGGAACACGGTGCGCGTCGATTTTCGCCCGAGAAGCAGCTGGGGCGGATGGGATGGCGACCAGATTCGCTTCGATATCAGCGTTCCGGCAGACTTCAACGTCCAGATGAAAACTTCCGGCGGCGATCTCGAAGTCATGGGAACAATCAACGGGCGTATCGACGGTTCGACTTCAGGCGGAGATATTACTCTTAATAATGTCGCGGGCACGGTCGATATGTCCACCTCCGGCGGTGATATCAAAGTCGGAGATATAAAGGGAAATGTCGAGCTGAACACTTCAGGCGGTGACATTACTTTGAGGAAGGTGGATGGGGAGGCCAAGGTGAAGACCTCCGGCGGTGACATTCGTGTGGAAAGCGTCGGGAAGAAGCTCGAAGCACGGACTTCGGGCGGCGACATCGAAATCGGCGACGTGGGCGGCGAGGCCAACGTGTCCACGGCTGGCGGGGATGTGAAGGTGAAAAAGGTCTCGGGCGACGCAAAGCTCAAGACTGCCGGCGGGAATATCAACCTCGATGGAGCGAGCGGCAAGGTTGAGGCCGGAACGGCCGGCGGCGACATCGACCTGCGGGACATTACGGGTTCGATTGAGGCAAAAACGGCCGGCGGAGACATCAAAGCCGAACTCAGGCCGAGCGGAAAGGGTGGAAGCGAGCTTGCCACTGCCGGCGGCATTATCCGCCTGGCGGTTCCCGAGAATTCCAAGGTCACGATTGAGGCCCTGATCCGGATCGAAGGCCGATGGGGCTCCCGCAAATCAAGATATGAAGTAAAGTCGGATTTCAAGGCCGACAGTTACGAGAAGGATGAGGACGCGGAAGAGATTCGGGCAACATACAAGCTCAACGGCGGCGGCGAGAAGATCTATCTCACGACCGTGAATTCCAATATCGAGATTCTGAAGCTTCGGTAACCTCTGACGTTTGTCTGTTTTAAACCTCCGGCCGTTCCTTTGGTCGGAGGTTTTTTGTTTCTGTCCGGAACCGGATGAAACCCACGCGTGTTCAATGCAAAGCCCGATCCGCTGAATACTCTCAGATGTACGATTGAAAAATTCAGTAGTGTATCAGTTTGATTGAAAGTTTCAACGCAAAGGCGCAGAGGTCGCAGAGAAAACGCCCGCCTGCCTCCAGTGAGCACACATGCGGCGGGCAGGCAGAGGATTTCCGGATTTTGTTGTTCTCTGCGAACCCCTGCCTGCGTGCCGATCATTCCGCTATATTGAAATGGTGAATGAATCACTTCGGCAGGCAGGTCTGCGTCCTTTGCGACTCTGCGTTGTAGTCTAAAAAGAGGAAACTGATACACTAGAAGCCATCTCAAAATGCAGAGGGCTGAAGCCCTTTGTTACTGCTTCTTGTTGCTCCGACCTTAAGGTCGGGGCAAT
>DATDRF010000235.1:0-1990 GCA_035291905.1 Bacteroidota bacterium | reverse complement strand
GAAGTCCCCGGGGAGGAGCGTCTCGTGGTCAACATGCGCGGCCTCGATTGCGTTTCGTTCTACGAAAATGCACTCGTCCTCGCCCGTTGCATCAAATTGAACCGCACAACGTTTGACGATTACAGAAAACAGCTTCAATTGATCCGATACCGCGGCGGCGTGATCGACGGATATCTGAGCCGTCTCCATTACACCACCGACTATATCTACGATAATGAGAAAAAGGCAGTGTGGAAGGATGTGACCGGCGAAATCGGCGGTGTGCCGTACAGGAACACGGTTTCCTTCATGTCGACGCATCCCGAAAACTACCGCCAGCTGAAGGAAAACCCGTCGCTCGTGGAGAAAATGAAGAAACTGGAGGAAGAGATTTCGAATCGAAAGAAATTCTACATTCCCAAGAATCAGGTGGAGGCCCTGCAGTCAAAGATCCTCACCGGCGATATTCTCGGCATCACCACCGACATGGAAGGGCTCGATACTTCGCACACTGGGATCGCGGTCAGAGAAGACGGAGTGCTCCGTTTCATGCATGCCCCGTTGGCAGGAGCCAGGGTGCAGATAAGCGAGAGAACTCTGCCTGAGTATCTGGCATACAACAAGCGCCAGACCGGAATCATCGTGGCCCGGCCCATTGAACCGTAAGAACAAGCATGAAGAACAGCCGCATGCGGATCGTTCGCGGCGATATCACGGAGCAAAAGGTTGATGCAATCGTCAACGCTGCCAACAACTCGCTCCTTGGAGGCGGCGGAGTGGACGGGGCGATTCACCGTGCCGCCGGTGCCGAGCTGCTTGAAGAATGCCGAAAACTGGGGGGGTGCGACACGGGAGACGCGAAGATCACGCGCGGTTACGGGCTCCCAGCTCGCTATGTGATTCATACCGTCGGGCCGGTTTGGCATGGAGGAACTCAGGACGAGGATAGGCTTTTGGCAAGCTGTTATCGCCGGTCGTTCGAGCTGGCAACCGAGAACGGAATTGAGAGTATTGCCTTTCCCTCCATCAGCACGGGCGTCTATCGTTTTCCGATTGAGCGGGCCTGCAGGATAGCTCTCAAGAGCATTCAGGAAGCACTTAAGGAATATCCCCGATTGAAGAAGGTCATCGTGGCGTGTTTCGACGAAGAGACATTTCGACAATACGAGGAGGCATCGTGCGAAATGTGAGGATGGACGCCGGATTCGTGTCGTTTCCGTTCTCTTTCCGTGCCTTTTCTGTGTTCAAAAACACGGAACACGGATCTCCACTGAAAGAAACGGAAAAAGCACGGATTAGCAGAGATCAAACGATCCATGTGTTTTCCCTGGTTTTTTCGTGTTAAAGAATCTCAGTAAGGACGAACTCCATGGTTGATATGAAAGACAAGGCTTGGTGCAAATTTGTTCTTTTGCTGACTCTCTTCCTTGCTGCGGCCGGCGAGGTGGAGGCCCAGCAGCCGCTTCTCAGTCCCCGCGATTCGACGGAAATCGTCATCGCGGGAAAAAAGGTCAGCGTTAACTACGGCAGGCCCTCGATGAGGAAACGGAAGATCATGGGGGAACTGGTACCGTTCAATGTGGTTTGGCGAACGGGCGCCAATGAGGCGACGGCATTCGTTACAGAGGCTGACCTGCAAATTGGCGGAGTGAAACTTCCCGCCGGCTCGTACACGCTCTATACGCTTCCGTCGCAAAAACAATGGAAACTCATTATTAACAAACAGACCGGACAATGGGGTACGGTGTACGATGCCCATCTCGATTTTGCCCGCGTCAACCTGAAGAAGAAAACGCTCAAGAACCCCGTCGAGAAATTCCTCATCTCGTTCAAGCGAAACGGCTCCGCCGGGGGGATCATGGTGCTCGAGTGGGAAAACACGTCGCTTTCCATCTCATTCAAGGTCCTCAGCACCAGGAAAAGCTCCTCTTCCAAATCAATCATGTGAGGTTGCAATGCCGACAAGGATCATGATAAAAAACAACGGGAGCATCAAAGTGGAGGGGGACTT
>DATDRF010000234.1:0-14704 GCA_035291905.1 Bacteroidota bacterium | reverse complement strand
CTTGTTACGCGTCGACGTGCGCCGTGTAGAACCATGCCTTCCCGCGGAATTCGCTTGTGTGGCTGCCGCAGTCGATTTCGCGGCATTCATATCGCTTCAACCCGAACGCGTTCACGAGCTTCTCTTCCGTGTCGAAAAACTGCGTGTGGTAATTATCCATGTACATCTTGAATTCCTGTTTTGGCGTAAGAATGACGATCTTCTTTCGGGTTATGCGTTTGAATTCACGAGCAACGGCGTCAAGATCCCTTACATGCTCAATCGTGTGAGCGCATGTGAGATAGTCGAATGATTTGTCGGGGAACGGAAGGTGCTCTGCAAAGCCCTCGATCCAATCTACCTTCACCTCATATTTGGCGGC
Source organism: Bacteroidota bacterium (assembly GCA_035291905.1). Taxonomy (GTDB): domain Bacteria; phylum Bacteroidota; class Ignavibacteria; order UBA10030; family UBA10030; genus JACPLA01. The sequence continues at coordinate 14,343 of DATDRF010000234.1, read as the reverse complement.
GTTGGCCCGGGCAAGTCGAAGGGCCTCGGAGCTGACGTCGACGCCCGTGACAAGGAACCCATCTCGTGCGAATCGCATAGCAAGGGATCCCTGACCGCAGCCGATATCGACAACGCTCCCGGGAGTTCCAAGAGCGTTCATGAACAGACCGGCATCGGTCTCTTCCACGCAATCATTCCAGCGATGCTTCCATGCCTCGTCGTAGGCACGCTTCCAATCTCCATCGCTTATTGTCCGGAACTTCTTTCTCCAATCGATCTCAAACCAGCTGCCGTATTTGCGGCGCAGGGTACTCCTGGCAAACAGATTCTGGTTCAGAAAACTCAGGAGTCTGCGGAGGGATGACGGCAGCAATTCCTTGAAGCCGTTGTAGAAAGTTAAGCTCACGGTTATGCCCCCATCTTCACGATCTTGTCCCACAGCGGGCGAGAAACCGGCATGACTGATAACCGCGGCAACCGGACAAGCTCGAATGCTGAAAACACCTTGTTTGCTTTTATCGCCTGCAGGGTCACCGGAGACTTGAGTCTTGCAGCGGCCTTGATCTCGACAACCGTCAGCTTCGTTTCATTTTTCCCCGCGGGTTGGCCGGGATTGCCGACAACTTCAGCTATCCCGACAATGGCTTTTTCCGATCCCGTGTGATAAATCAGAACGCGATCCCCTTTCTGCATCGATCGGATATGCTTAAGAGCCAGCGGATTGCTGACGCCGTCCCAAACAGTCCTGCCTTCACGGACGAGATCGTCAAACGAGTATGTTTCAGGCTCCGTCTTCATCAGCCAGAGGTTCTCCATGTCAATCACCTTTCCTGATCATTGCACTAAGCCGTCATCGCATGTTCGGGGAATGTCACCCGGACAAGACCCCGCACTGAGTTGCAGAGAAACAGTTGATCGGCGGACATCAGGTCGTCGGGGTACAGCCGTTGTTCACGAACCCGGTGTTTTCGGGATGAAAGCAGATACGACCTGTACACTCCAGGGAGGAGGCCGCATTCCACCGGAGGTGTCAGAAGCGTGTCCCCGCGCTTGACAAAGATGTTTGAGCGAGCCCCTTCCGTAATCTCTCCCTCCTTGTTCCGAAACACAACGTCGAAATATCCTTCCTCCTTTGCTGCTTCAAGTTCACGGTCGTAGACCGGACGATTGGTCGTCTTGTGAAACAGAAACCTGTTCTCCGCATCCACGGCAAACGGGGAAAAACGCACATATTCTTTTCTTCCTGGAGGCTCGAGGCGGGAATGGGTAATCGAAACATTACCATGCCGGTTCAGCTCGAGCCGCATCCTGAACGCCTCACCTGCAGAACGTTGCCTCAGCCTCCGCTCCATTCTCTTTAACTCTTCGCGCACTTCAGAGGAAGAGAACCTCATTCCAAAATAGAGCGCCGACTCCCTCAAACGGCGAAGGTGGCCGGGAAGCAGCAACCATCCTCGCCGCGAATCCCACCGTATGGTTTCAATCAGACCGAACTCCGTTGCCTCCGACTCAAGAAATTTTGCTTTGAGGAGACATTCCCTGTACTCATCCGCTCCGCGTGAATCATGCACAACTCCGCTACCGACCCCGAACTCGGCATTTCCTGATTCTCTGTCCACCACAAGTGTTCGAATCGCGACGTTAAAGACAGCCTTTTTCGCAGGACCAAAATATCCGATGCTCCCGGTATAGAACCCGCGCGGAGTTGTCTCCAGCTCGTCGATGATCTCCATAGTCCGGATTTTGGGAGCGCCGGTGACCGACCCGCTCGGAAACAGGGAGCGAAACAATTCGGGAATACTTGTCCCTCCATTGAGCACAGCCTCGATGGTTGATGTCGCCTGAAAGACGGTTTCATACCGTTCGATTTCGAAGAAGCGCTTAACACGAACCGTTCCGGACCGCGCAATCTTCCCCACATCATTGCGGAGAAGATCGACAATCATCAGATTTTCTGCACGGTTCTTCTCAGACTCCTTCAACTGGGCCGATCGTTCCTTATCCTCCGCCAGGGTCCGGCCCCTTTCGATGGTCCCTTTCATCGGCTTCAGAGTAATCCGATCCCCGCTGCGGCGGAAGAAGAGCTCCGGCGAACACGATAGAAGAGTAAGCAACCCCGTGTTGATGAACGCCCCGTAGGCAACCCGCTGAGCCCTCCTCATCCGTTCGTACAGAGAATGGGTCGCTGAAGGAAAAGGAGCAAACAACCTGAATGTCAGGTTGACTTGATATGTATCTCCGGCTTCGATGTACTTCTGGACTTCCTCGAAAGCATCCATATAACGCGCCTCGGATACGGAAGGTCGGAAATGAAGAGGGTGGACGATTGGAGCGGCGACTTTGCGCTGTTCCCGAACTTCTTCTCTCAACTGTCGAATGTCGCTGAGGGGGCCACCTACATTCCCCGTGCGCCGGTGGACCGTGATCGGCTGATCGTACAGTCCAAACCACAGAAACGGAGGATTTTGCGCCTTCTTGTCCGAGAATCGCCGTTCAAGCGCGTATCCCGCTTCGTACGAGACGCAGCCGGCTGCAAAACATCCGTCTCCGACAGCAGCATCGATCTTGCGTAAGGCCTCTTCAACACCCTCAAGCGCTTCGGCACGAATTATTTCGCGGGGACGGGAGAAGAGGTAGCTTGTCTTGTTCACCGCGTCACCCGGGTTCGATTCAAGAATCACTGTCCCGGGGTTCCGATCGGCCCATTGAAGGACCTCTGAACTGAAAAGCCCGTCCTCATCGAGAAGCGAAACTGTACCTTTTCGGCCCATAGCAATACAAAATAAAAAAACCGCCTCTCTTCTCAAAGCTCAAAAGGCGGTTTGCTGGAAATCAGCACCTGCACTTATTCTTCCGCAAGGAGGGCCTCAATCTTCTGCACCACCGCATCATCCGTGGGTTTCGTCCGCGTCGGAAACATGGCTACCACGTTGCCCCTTTTGTCCACCAGATACTTCTGAAAGTTCCACTTCACGTCACCCTTGAACGGTGTTTCGGTCGTCAGATACTTGTAGAGAGGATGCTGACCCTCTCCTTTGACGCTGATCTTCGAGAAGAGATCGAAGGTCACATCATAGTTCATTTTACAGAATTCCTTTATCTCGGAATCCGATCCGGGCTCCTGGGCGCCGAAATTGTTCGCCGGGAAACCGAGGATTGCGAGTCCGCGATCCTTGTATTTCCGGTACGTGGCCTCCAGGTTTTCATACTGAGGTGTATATCCGCATTTCGATGCGACATTGACGACAATCAGAACCTTCCCTTTGTACGACGAGAGTGGTTGGTCTTTGCCGTCGATGGTCTTCATCGTGAATAGATACAGCGGGGCCTCGGCTGACTGATGCATCGGTTGTTGAACTCCTACTATGGCGAGGAGAATGGTAAAGAGCATGGGTTGCATGTTGAAACCTCGAGAGAATGAGTTGGGTGACTCACTCTCAACACAGGGAACAGAAAAAAGATTCCACATTACCCCCCTTTTGTCGCAAAGAGCCTTAAGGCCGACGGGCCGACGATATTCAAAAGTTTATACCACATTCGCCGGGGGTCTTTTTTCATGGCAAATGCCTGATTGAGATAGTCCCTTGTCACTTCATCAGTATGGCCGAATGCCAGCAGCCGGAGAGCGAAATTGAAGACGAGATCGGCATGGGCCTCTTTGAGAAACATATCCTGAGGGTCATTGAACCATCGGCTTCTGAGTACCCGAAACGACCGGTGCAAGCTGATTCGATCCTCGAAGAGCCTCTTTCGGTTACTGTCGGCATGATAGATGGCACAGGGTTTGTCGACGTAAACGGCCTTCGTCTGCTGGAGGACCTTGAGATGAAAGTCAACATCCTCCAGGCATGCCAGCTTGTCATCGAATGGCACCAGAATTTGTCGCCGGATAAGGGGGGCGTTGATCGGAAAAATGTTGCCTGCAAGGAAGTGCAGGAAAATGCTCCCCTCCTCACCGTCATAGAGAAACAGCTGCAGCGGAGTCCCATTGCGTCTGACCTCGACGTCTCCCACAACCACACCGACCCCTTCCACCGACTTGCTAAAGGCGTCCATCTGAACCTCAAGCTTGTCGGGAAGGAACTCATCGTCATCGTCCAGAAACGCCACAAACTGACCCTGAGAAACTGCGACACCGGCATTACGGGCCGGTCCGGGTCCCCGAGTCACTTCATGACGGATGTACTGAACACGTTCGTCGCGAAGAGATTGCACCGCTTGAGGGGTATCATCTGAGGAGTTGTCGTCGACAATGATGAGTTCGAGCCGGGAATGACTTTGGGTGAGGACACTCTGAATCGCCCGCGAAAGGAGCCTTGCGCGGTTCCGGGTGGGAATGACGACGCTGACCAGTGAATCAGTGTCGGGAATATCCATTGACCTATTGTCGGGCTGCCAGTTCAGCTTTGGTTGGAACGATCCACCAGGCAAAAAGATAGCCGACAAGAAAAGGGACAACTGCAGTTGCAAGGGCAAGGACAATTGCCACAAGGCGGACTATCGTCGGGTCGACGTCGAGAAGTTCACCGACTCCTCCGCAGATACCGCCAATCCTTTTATCGGTTTCAGAACGATAGAGCTTCTTCATGGGATTCTCCGACAGTTAATATACCGTAAAATCTGTTCAAGTGGTGTGAAAAAAAATCCGCCATCCCTCGCGAGGCGGCGGATCGCTATGCGGGAAAAAGTCCCGTCAATGCTGCACCAACCTGAACGATCCTTTCTCGGTGCGAAGTCTGAGGAGCGGGCCTCCCCCGTTTACGTCTCCGCTGTACCAGTACTCACTTCGCGAACGCCGGGAGCGGGATGAAACAAATTCAAAATCCGAATCGAAATCGCCGCGTCGGCCGACATCGGCATCGAGCTTGAATCCTGCTTTCGACGGAAGCGTGATTCTGATCTGGCCCTTGTACGTTTCAAACCTGCTTTCCGATGCCAGTGTGGCAAAATCAATCGTGCACTCCCCCTTGTAGGTCTCCAGATTCAATCCGCCGTTCAGAGACCTGACGTCAACCTCTCCCTTGTACGTGTCCAGGACCAGGTCCGAACGAAGGTTGTTGACGTTGATCTCCGACTTGTAATCCTTGATGCGAAGTTTTGCCGTTGCCGGCATCTTAACGGTGTAATGGACAAACGGCGTCGTGCCGAGCTCTCCGTCGAAGATGTCCCAGAACGAATTCCGCCGACGATGCAAATTCTTGTAGTCCGTTTCGATGGAAACAGACCCGGAGGTGGCGTCGATGCGGATTTCCGTATCCCTCACTTTCTCCTCGTCGTAGCGACCCCATCCGTCCGCCACGATCCTCGCAGTTATGCTCACCTCCGCCTTCTCCCACGTATCGACATTGACGCTGCCTTTATATGTGTCGATCGACACCTGGCCGTCCTTTGGAAGTGGAACGGTCTTATTCACTTCACGGCTTTCCTGGGCCGGAGAACCCAACGTAAACCCGACCAGAAGTGCAATGCACAGAATCATTTTCGATTTCATGCGGATCTCCTTCCTGTACATCCTAGGTTACGAGGTACGACCGGGGAAGTTGCGGAAAGGTTGCACCTACTCCTCCCGCACGCTCCGCATCCGCTTCTTTTCCCCCCTTCGCTTCTTGGTCTGAATGCGCCGCTCACGGGACTGACTCGAGGGCTTCGTAGGCAGGCGCTTCTTTCGCGGGCGCAGGGCCTTTTGAAGGAGCTCAGTGAACTTCTTTACGGCTTTTTCCCGGTTAGACCATTGGCTTCGCGACTCCTGGGCCACAACCCGTAGAATGCCGCCGGCCGTAATTCGGGGGCCAAGCCGATCGAGGAGGGTCTGCTTCTGTGCTTCGCTGAGACTTGGGGATTCGCCAATATCGAACTCAAGCTCGACCCGAGTCTCAACCTTGTTGACGTTCTGTCCGCCCGGTCCGCCGCTTCGCGCGGTCCGGAATTGGAGTTCAGACCGCGGAATGCGGATCGTTAAACCTCCTGCAACCACTGTTATTTGGTTTTCCATTGTCAGCAGACCAAGTCGGGGCAATGCGACATCACTCTTGCGGACATTGCCGCGCACTTCAGTGCGCTGGGGTTTTCATGAATCTATCTGCCCAGTGACCCGTTAAACCAGGCAATGATTCGCTTTCCGATGTCAGTGATAAACTTCGGCTCCTGCGGCCCGTGGGGAGTCCGCGGGTACGTGATCATTTCCGTCTTCACCCCGAGCCTCTTGAGGGCAATGTAGAATTCCTTCCCCTGTGAGGGCGGCACGCGAACGTCTCTTTCGCCGTGAATAACCTGAGTCGGCGTCTTGACGTTCTTTACATGAAACATGGCCGAATGCTTCATGTAGGTTTCCATTCGGTCCCAGTACTCCCCGCCAAAATAGTCGGGAAGGAATCCCGGGATGTCGGCCGTTCCGACAAAACTCATCAGGTTCGTAACACCCGCTCCGACACTTGCCGCCTTGAAGCGATTCGTCTTGGTCACAATGAAAGACGTCATGTAACCACCGTAACTCCATCCGCATACTACGAGACTGTCCGGGTGGGCTAATCCCATCTGGACCACCTTCTCAACGCCGGCAATATCGTCTTCGTAGTCGCCGAATCCCCAATCGTTGTAGTTCGCGAACCGGAATTCCTTTCCGTACCCTCCGCTCCCGCGTGGGTTGGGCCGGAGAACCAGGTAGCCCTCCTGAGCAAACGCCTGGATGGGATAGATGCTTCCTGCGCCGGTAAATGATTGGGTGAAGATTCCGGTCGGGCCGCCGTGAATATTGAGGACAAGCGGGTATTGCCTTCCTTTCTCGTAGTTCACGGGATAGGTGAGGAGTCCTTCGATCTCCCTGCCATCCGGGGATTTCCACGAGAGCACCTCGGTCTTGCCCATCGGGCGGTTCACAAATTCGGGATTGACGTTCGAGACCTTCTGCGGTTTGAAGGTTCGAAGCGAACTCACGAAGACATCGGGAGGCGTTTCAGGTGTCTGATAGATCCAGGCCGCGGTTTTCATGTCGCCGCTGATTGCAGCGCCGGAAAATGTTCCATTGCCCCCTGTGAACGCTGCCGGCTTTCCGCCGTCAATCGGCAGCGTCCAGATCCGGCCGGTGGTTTTCTCGGTTTCATAGATGTAAAGGAATTTGCCGTCGGCGGACCAGCTTGTGATTCCCGGCCCGCGGTCCTTCGTCTCGCCCAGCTTCCGTGGCGTTCCTCCCGCCGCGGCGACAACATAGACATCGCCCTGAAAAGCCCATCGCGGGTCGCCTCCGTCAGAAACAAAGGCGATCCATTTCCCGTCGGGGGAATATTCCGGGTCAGCGTCTGAACCTTTCCATGCGACAAGAGATGCAACCGCACCGCTATCGCTTGGGACTGTCGAAATGTTCGTTGAAGGCCAGACGTCCGCCGTCGGATTTTCCTGATGCGAGAACGAAATCGTCTTACCGTCAGGCGACCAGACAAAGGAGGTCACATGAAACTTGCCGCCCGTGAGTCGTTGCACCTTACGCTCCTTCCCGTCCTTTGCGATCCCAACGGTGTAGAGATGCGCATATTTGAAGTTTTGATCTGCGATATTCCAGTCTCTTTTTTCCTTAGCATCCTTCTCTTCCTGTTCAGCATCGGGGTCGACCATCGTGTAGGCAATTCTCTTCCCATCCGGCGACCACTGGTACGATCCAACTCCTGTCTTGGCTTTGGTGACCTGTTCGGCCTCTCCGCCTGCCATCCGCAAAATCCAAACTTGATTCTTTGAATCAGATCCGCGGGACGAGGTGAAGGCGAGGTAATTTCCGTCGGGGGAAAACCTCGGATTTGAAGAGGATTTCTCTCCGAACGTGTACTGGCTGTTCTGTTTTCCGTCGGCCGAAGCGACCCAGATCTGCGAAATGAATTCCGATTTCTCTCCCTCCATATTCGGGGTCGAAACGACATAGGCGACAAATCGTCCGTCAGCAGAGAGAGCAGGGCTGCTCACCCGCTTGAACGTGATCATCATGTCGGGAGTCCAACGATCCTGCGACAGGACAGAAGGGACGATCACCACTGCCAGCAAAAGCATGAGGGATTTCATGGGCTTCTCCTGAAATTGAGATGGAGGAAGGTACAAGTTTCGATGAAAGAATGAAAGAGGAGAGCTGTCAGCGATCAGCAGTCAGCTTTCAGCAATCAGCTATCAGTGAATAGGTCTTAACTTTCGGCTTGAGAATCAATTGACTAGAACTCGGCGCTCACACCAATGGAAGGCAAAATCCCGAGTGCATTGGTGGCGTCCATGGTCCCCGTTCGCGGATCGTATCGCGGGATCGTGGCGGGCTTGCGATTGTAGATGTTCTGGATGTCAATGTACGTAATAAGTGTCCACGACTCGAAGAGCCAACGACGATCAACACGAATGTCGAGACTGTGATTCGCTTTCACCCTTGCCGTATTATAGAGAGCTGCTGATTGAGCACCAAGGGGGCCGACGGGTGTATACGGGCGCCCTGTGGAAAATCGGAACTTGGTCGCAATTTCCCAACGGTTGTCAAGGACATATCCTCCGCCGATATTGATGATCCAGCGCTGATCATAACCGTTCGGCCGTTCGATCCCATCCAGCCCTTTGAACTTCGATTCATTGAAACTCACACTGACTGTTCCGTAGCACGGGATTTCCGAGAGCTTCTTCTGGGCAAAGAGTTCCACCCCATGGGCCTCCCCCGACCCGTTGCTGACCAGCCTGTCCACCCCGAATGAAGCGTACCCGTCATCGGAGCCTCCGTAACCCGCTCCTGTATTCGCCATGACAAGGAAAGTTCTGTCAAGGCTGGCCGGGTACTGGAAGTACCGTTTCAGGTAGAACTCAAGGCTGATCTTGGTATCCCGCATCATGATGTGCTCAATCCCGACGACGTATTGATTTACCGCGGCAAATTTCAGCTCGCGGTTCTGCTGATTGGCCGTCAGCCAAACGTAGGACGGAGCCTGATGGTATCGTCCGATACTCGCGCTCAGACTGACGGTCGGCGAGATCCCGATCCACGCAGAAATCCTCGGTGAGAGTACGATATTGTCCCTTATGAGGTTGAAATAATCACCCCGCAGACCGCCGGTGAGCCGTAATCGGCCAAAAGCCCGTGAAAGTTGAACAAACAGAGCACCCTTCAGGGCCGTGGTATCATAAAGCGCGTCGACCGAAATCAATTGACCGAAATTCGTCCAGAATGGTCTCAGCTTGATACTGCTCCGAAATCGGACAAGCTTTGCATGCAACCCAAACGATAGCTCTGTCTCCTTTGACAGTTGAACCAGAACATCCCCGTTGAGAGACAATTCATGTTCATAAGAATCGCTCGAGAAGATCGGTTGAAGGAGCGAGTCGACCTGGAGATACTCGTAGTCGACGTAGGTCTGCCCCAGCGTGAGCGTCGAATAGCCCGACCCGTAGATATGACGCCATGAGACTCCCCCCACAAGCTGGTTCTGATCACTGCCCAGGATCTTGGAATTCTCATACCTCTTGTCAGAGGTATCGTTGAAGAACTTTACGTTGTCCAGTGCAGCAATTGCCAGGACACTGATTCTGTCATTCCGGCCCAAATGGTAATGAACCTTCCCCAGGAAATCCCAGTACTCAGGCACAAATCCGAATCCGGCAGCTTTGAAAATGAAATCAAGATAGCTTCTGCGTGCCGAGAAAAGGAACGAGCCTTGTCCACCTGAAGGTCCCTCAAGGTTTAGTCCGAATTGCGAAGCTGAAAGAGTCGCCTTTCCGCCAAGCCGATCGGCCCTTCCGTCGCGAAGGTTGATCGTGAGAACCGACGACAGCTTGTCGCCATACCGCGCGCCGAATCCACCCGTGGAAAACGAGGTCCTCTCCACAAAATCGAGGTTTACGTAACTGAGCGGCCCGCCGCTCGCACCTTGGGTGCCAAAATGATTGATATTCGGAACTTCGATATTGTCGATAACGTAAAGATTCTCCGAGGGCGCACCGCCTCGGACGATGAGGTCATTCCGGCCAGGTTCAACCTGAGCGACACCGGGCAGAATCGATATTGCGCGAACGACGTCTTCCAGGCCGCCGGGCAATCTGCGGATCTCCTCATACGACTGAAACTGAGTGCTCAGAGGAGCTTCCGGGAGCTTTTGAAAATAGTCCGCTACAACGCTGATCTCCTCCAGCTCCACAGTGGCTTCCGCCAGATCGAACTTTAATTCGACAGGGCGGACAACATTCACGACGACATCGGAAACAACTTGCGGCGCAAACCCGATGATCGATGCCCGCACGGAATACGTTCCGACAGGGACATTCCTGATTTCGAAATAGCCCGACTCATTCGTTGCAGCGCCCATTGTCGTGCCGAAGACAATGACATTCACGCCGGGCAGCGGGTCTCCGGCAACACTGCGGACCTCACCGATGATTCTCCCCACGAATTGCTCGTCTTGTCGCCCATTGAGGTTTGAAGAGAGAAGGAGGAAAAATGAAAAGAGGGCGGCGAGATTCGATTTCATCCCGAGCTTTCGCTGAAGATTTTCACAGGACGGACTGATGGGAGGAATTTCATACATCGAGAAGAACTACCGAAGCAAAGCGGTCGATCGTGGAGACGCGGCCTAAACGAGAAGCTTCCCGTCCTTCATGACCAACTTGTCGTCGAACCAGACCGACGGAGAGTAGACCAAACCGTCGAGATGGCTTTGAACGTTGACTGAACCTCCCATTGAGACATTATCCCCGAAGGCAATATGGATGGTCCCCATCACCTTTTCATCCTCGAGAATCACCCCTGTGATTTTCGCCTTGTCGTTCGTGCCGATACCAAACTCGGCCACGTTGCGGGAGAGTTGACCATGGATATTCAGGAGGTCGATAAGTGTTTTCGCCTCATCACCTCCCGCGATCTCCTTGGCGTAGCCGTTTTTCACGACGATATGGATCGGTTGTTTCAACATCCCGATCCCCGCCATTGAACCGTCCACAACCACGATCCCCTGAGACTGATCTTCCAATGGAGCCAGGAAGGCCTCCCCGGTTGGGAGATTTCCACCTTTTCCCTTTTCGCGGAAAAGTCCGTGACTTCTGTAGGCCTTTCGGCCCTCGACAGGCATGGTTATTTCCGTCCCCGCAGGCGAGGTAACCTTGATAACAGAGGTCTTTTCCATCAGATCCGCAATCTTGTCCGTCAGCGCAGCAATCTTGTTGTAATCCGCATTCATGCACCGCACCATCATATCCTCGGTTACTCCCGGGAGAGTGGCAATTCTCACCCCCTTTGCCTGCGCACTTCTTTTGGCATTCGTGTGTGTCATTGACTTGCTGGTCGGGATAAGGACCACATCCATCGTCAACATCATCTCGGCGACTTCTTTCGGCGGTTCTTCGCCATTTGTCCGTCGGGGGGTGATCTCGATGAAAAAGACGTCATTGCCCAGGTCGCGCACCGTCTGAAACATGGCCTGCCCGATGAGGCGACAGGGCTCGTCGGTAATCACAGCAACGCGTTCGCCCGGCTTGAGGCCCATGCAGTCGACGACGGCGGTTTTGGAGGCGGAGAGGAGTTGAGGAGTCATAGGAAAGTCCGAAGTGCGAAGTTCAAAGTACGAAGTACCGCTGTTAGCCTCGCAGATTATTCTTGGCTGTGATACGGGAGGCTGAGAAGATCGATACTAACTCGCCAGCCTCATTCAACAACAGGGTGGTCTGTTCTTTGTCTCCCAGCCCAAGTTCTTGCAGCATTTCTAACCAATACTGCGTCTCATCCGCTTCTTCCTCGACGATTCCGAGCTTGTAAATGAAGTCGCTCCTCGATCGTGCTCTGAGTGCGGACCTGTAGTTCGCCGCGACAGAAGATGCCGAACGAACAAGTTGTTTCCCCACAACCATTGTTGTGTAATCTTTTGGCAATTCTCTGACGAGCTTGAACACTGCCACGGCCATTGCCTTGGTCCGCTCTTTCAGATCCCCCATAATATCCCCCAATTGAATACTTCGTACTTCGCACTTCTTAGTTCGTACTTGTCAACTCTTCCCCGCCACAATCGTTTCCAACCCGTGAGCGCCGGGGCCCTTTTCGCTTTTGCGCAACATGAACGCGAACGCAAGGCCCACGAACCCGAGGATCGAAAAGATCCACATCCCCAAGGCATAGCCGCCCGGATTCTGTGCACCTGCACCGGAGGCATCGTTTGCCATGCCGATCATGAGATTCAGCGCGAAGAATCCGATTTGCTGGATCAGCGTCATGAGAGCATAGGCAGTCCCGAGCCTGTTTTGGTCAACGATGTATGCAACCGATGGCCACATGATGGCGGGGATCAGGGAAAAAGCTATCCCCATCATTGAAACCGGCACCCAGAGCGAAATGTCGGTGTACGCCATGATGAAATACACCGGCATGAGGAGAAAGCATCCCACGGTCATAAAGAATGCCCGCTTACCGACCTTGTCGACAAGAAGGCCGAACAGAGGCGTGGCAATCATGGCAGACATGGGAAGAAGACTGTTAAAGAAACCCGCCGACTCCCGCGCAAGGTCCTCCGCTACTCCTCCGAAATGCGTATCCATGAAGAACTTGATGGCGAACGTTCGGAACGGAAAAATGGCGGAATAGAACGTGAAGCAGAGACCGACAACAAACCAATAAGATTTGCTGAAACGAAATATCTCCCTCGTTTCCAGCTTGTCGATTTCTCCTGCCTTACCGAGGGCGAACCTTTTCTCGGCCGTTTGTTCCAACCACCAATACACCAGCGCTCCGACAACTCCCAGCACACCGGCTCCGGCGGCAAGCATTAATGGACCCTGCCAGCTCGCGGGTCCGGCCGGGCCCCCGGGATAGAACACCGAAGCGGCCCATGAGGGAGAATTGTCCGCTGCGACCGATGCAATTCGGGCGATGGTAAGATTGATGCCAAAGGCGAAACTGAGCTCTTTCCCCTTGAACCATTTCGCGATCGCCGCGGTCACCGCCACAATCAGAGACTCCGCGCCAAGGCCTAAAATCGCCCGGCCGGCAATCATGGTGGTGAAGTTTCCCTGCCAGGCAGTCAGGAGAGCACCCACGAAGCAAATGAAGGCGAAAACGGCCATCGATTTCTTCGTCCCGATCCTGTCGATGATGATTCCGCCGATGAGAAGCGTCAGAACAGCCGCGACGCTGTAGCTCGAATTGAGCCAGCCGATGTCCTCATTGGTGAAGCCCAGCTGCTTGGCAAAGATATCGACGAGCGGGTTAATGCTGTCATAGATATAATAGTTGCCAAACATCGCCAGACTGAGAAAGAGAAGCACAATCCACCGATAGAACGCGGATGGCTGCAGTGTTAGTTGCCTGGTGCCGGAATCATTATCCATAAATGATGTTTTTTTATGTTTGTTCGCGACGACGTCTCAGTTCACGTTCTTAAGAATCGCGAGAAGGTAGTTCCAGAACTTCTCCACCGTGTCGATGTGGATCTTCTCGTCGGGCGAATGGACCCCTTCCAGGGTCGGCCCGAAGGAGACCATATCCATGCCGGGATACTTTTCGCCGATAATGCCGCATTCGAGACCCGCATGAATTGCCTTCACAGCCGGGTCTTTCCCGGTCATCGATTTGTATGTCGATTTTGCCAGCTTGAGAATCGGAGAATCGAGGTTCGGCTTCCAGCCGGGATATCCCTCTGTGTGGGCCGGCTTTGCCCCGCCGAGCTCAACTATGGAGGCCACTGTGTGCAGGGCTTCGATAATCTCCGAAGCGACAGAACTTCGCTGGCTCGTCGTGATGACGACCTTTCCTTTTTCCGTCCTGATGATGGCAACATTGGTCGATGTTTCGACCAGCCCCGGGATATCCGCACTCATTTTGAGGACGCCGTGCGGCAGGGCCGATATCGTCTTGAGGAGGATTGCGTGGAAGTCCTTCTTGAACACTTTTGCATTCTTCTCAGGAGCGACCTGTTCCAGCACGATCTCAAGATCCGGGTCAACCGTCGAAAGCTCTGCCCTGCAAATCTCATTGTACTTTGCCACAGTTGCCTGTGCCTTCTTCAGACTCTTTGCAGGTACGCACACCAGAGCGTCGGCCTCCCGCGGGATGGCGTTGCTCTTGTTTCCGCCCTCGATGTGGCTTATTCTCACCCCGTCATTCGTCAGGGCAAGGAGGACCCGATTGAGGATCTTGATGGAATTGCCCCTTCCCTTGTCAATCTCCAATCCGGAATGCCCGCCTTTCAGTTTCCGAACGATCACTTTCGCGGCGCCGGATTTTGCCGGCACGCGTTCGTATTTCGCGACCCATGACGCAATAGTATTTCTTCCCCCCGAGCATCCGACGTAGAGCGCCCCTTCCTCTTCCGAGTCAAGGTTCATCATTGTTTTGCTCTTCAGGAATCCGCTCTTCAGGTTACTTGCTCCTGTG
>DATDRF010000233.1:0-3301 GCA_035291905.1 Bacteroidota bacterium | reverse complement strand
GGGGTTCGTCCTGGCCACCGGCGAGCTCTCCAATGGGGAGACGGCCCGGTTCGAGGTCCGCAAGACGCTGGTGGAGGAGAACTTCCTCGACTGCATCGTTCAGCTTTCCGGCCAGCTCTTCGCCAATACCCAGATCCCGTGTTCCCTCTGGTTCCTCTCCAGGAATCGGGGAGGAGAGAGAGGTTTCCGTAAGAGGAAAGGAGAGATCCTCTTCATCGACGGGAGGAAGCTGGGCTCCCTGATCCCCGGATCGCGGAAGCAGAAGCAGCTTTCGGATGACGAGGTCGAAAAGATCGCCGTCGTCTATCGCCGGTACCGTCACACCGGGATGCCCGATGCGGTGCCGGGATTCTGCCGGGTGGCGACCGTCGAAGAAGTGCGGGATCATAAGTATGCTTTGACGCCGGGGCGGTACGTGGGATCGGCGGAGACGGAGGAAGATGACGAGTCCTTCGAGGAGAAGATGCCGCGGCTGGTGACCGCCTTGAACGCGCAGTTCGACGAATCTGTGAAACTCGAGCGACTGATACGGGAAAAACTCAGTAAATTCAAGTAGGAATGGATACTTGACAAGGATCTCGAACTTGGATCATAGTAAACATAGTTGGAGGAACAAGGTATTTGCTCCCCGCTGGACCAGCCTTCGGGCCTCTGGCGGGGTTATTTATTTTGGGGGCCACCATGGCGATTGAGCCCCCGGTGAAGCGCACTCTCGCATTCTTCGACGGCAGAACCTCTTCCACCACGCCAAGGCAGCCTTCGGCCACACGTATCCGAATTTCGATCCGAAAAAACTGACGGAAAATATCTGTTCCTCCCGGGGCTGGGCGATTTCCGGGATTCATTTCTATACGGGTGTTCCCTCGCCCATGGACAAGCCCTTCTGGAATCATTTCTGGACGGCGAAGATGGCGGTAATGGGAACGCGGGGGATCGAGACCTTTTCGCGGCCCCTCCGCTATCGAAACCAGACGATCAATCTGCCTGACGGGACAACTGCGGTAGCACCTGTCGGTCAAGAAAAGGGAATTGACGTTCGAATCGCCCTGGACATTGTGCGATACGCGCTCGACGACAAGTATGATGTCGCCCTGATCTTCAGCCAGGATCAGGATCTGTCCGAAGCGGTGGACGATATCAAGAAGATCGCGAAGCTCAAGGACCGTTGGATCCGGCTTGCCTGCGCTTTCCCCGTGAGCCCGACCGTCCCGAAAACGAGGGGCATCAACGGTACCGACTGGATCCGGATCGATCGGGCAACATACGACGCGTGCATCGACCTAAACGATTACCGGCCGAAGGGTACCCCCTGATCGGTGGATCGGGAGTTTTCACGATGGCGACCAAGACCGAACATGCCGGTGCAAAGAATGGCAGCGGATACTGGGGAAAGCGGGCGGAGGCGAAGCGCGTATCGAAACAGTTGAGAAGGAGGAAGGACCGAGCGGCGGCAAACGCCGGACTTCGAGATGCGCAGGCATCTTCGAAAGAAGCCGGCGAGGAGAAATGAATTGCATCCTGGATGGTCAAGGCAGCGAGCGGAGACCTTAATCAATGATGGATTCCTGGCCATCGGTGATGGATATCGCGCAAAAAACAGCGAGCTGTCGAACTCTGGCCTTCCCTTCGCACGCGCCGGAAATATCAAAGACGGGATCACTTTTTCTGAAGTTGATTATTTCCCGGAGGGTGATCTTCACAAAGTTGGGGACAAGGTCAGTCGGATAGGTGATTCCGTTTTCACCTCGAAGGGTCGGGCGGTTTGCTTTCGTTCGCGCGGACACGCCGCGGTTTGTTTACTCTCCGCAACTGTGTTACTGGCGCAGCTTGGACCATTCCAAGATACATCCTCGCTATCTCTATTCCTGGCTTTGTGGTAGGGAGTTCTGGCTCCAGGCGAGTGGCGTCAAGAGCCAGACGGACATGGCGGATTACGTCAGCCTGTCGGATCAACGTCGGTTCTTGATATCCCTGCCCTCCATTGACGAGCAAAAAGGAATCGGGGATCTTTTTGGCGCCCTCGACGATAAGATCGAGTTGAACCGGCGAATGAACCGGACTTTGGAGGCGATGGCGCAGGCGATCTTCAAGTCGTGGTTCGTGGACTTCGATCCAATCGTCGCGAAAGCCGACGGTCGGAAACCGTATGGTATGGACGACGAGACGGCGGCGCTGTTCTCGGGTGGTTTCCAGGAATTTAAGCTCGGTCCGATCCCAAAAGGTTGGAACCCATCCACAGTCGGGCATATTGCGCGCTACATCAATGGGAAGAATTTCACCAAGGATGCGTCTGGGAATGGACGATTGGTTATAAGGATTGCAGAGTTAAATTCGGGTCCCACCGGGTCTACCGTATACAGCGATATCCATGCCTCACACGATAACATCGCCTATCCCGGTGATCTTCTTTTAAAAAAAAGTGACAACCGCTGGGCATGAACTTTGATTGTCAATTTTAATTTCATGCAGACCACTTTCTTCATTCCCAGTACGTCTCTCTTGCATTTCACCATATGCCTGACATCCTCCGGCACCTCGATCGTATAACCCAACCTGGGGGTCCTATTCTTGAAGTCATACCTTTTTGCGTACTCCGTTTTTTCTTTGGGGAGCACAGTGACCACTTTTAGTATTGTTCGCTTCTGCATCGCCTAACCTCCAATAATTCTGACCGGGCAAACTCGGGACCACACAGCGAGGGACTTCAAGGTGAACCCGCATTATATCGCCAATGCGAAGGCGCTGCGGAAGGCGGGAGGTTCGGTAGTCCTTCACCCCGTTAAAATTCCTATTTTCATTCCGCTCTGAATGAAACTTTCCAATTCATCAATGTATCGATGCGATAAGCCGATCACGTCTTCAGGGCTGGACCAGTCATTGAAACGATACCGAACCGTATCCTCGTGCCTTCTCTCTGGAGGTTTCAGCGGCGGTGGTTCCTCCGCGGGTCTTTCCATTTCGACGGGTTTGTCATTGAAAAACACTTCTGAGGCGGCAGAGATAACACCAACACCTTCAGAGTTGGCTATCGTGACATGCCTTGAAGGGTCTATCGGCTCCTCCCTGTGGATGTTCGCATCCCTCTTGTCTTTGAAGAAGTCCTTCATGAGTTTGAATTTACCGACAGTATCGTCATACCATTGGCGACTATTCTTTCTCTCCGATTCCTCCAGAGCATATTGGAGTACAGTCCGTGCCGCGGACAGGAACGCAGTCAAGTAGTATCGGAACGAACCGCGATCCTCTACCGACTCTTCCATCCTCGCCAAGAAAAACCTGGCCTCACCTATCTTGTATCGCT
>DATDRF010000232.1:0-4880 GCA_035291905.1 Bacteroidota bacterium | reverse complement strand
TACTCATCTACTGAGAAAAAGCATTACACGAACCTGCCTGCCGGCAGCAGGGACCACGAAGTAGACACGAAGTTCAAGAAGAAAACCTCGTGTAAGTCTTTTTTCAAGGGGACTTCGAATATTCCGCTAATCCAGTACTCAACCGTGCCGTCGTCAACAAATGCGGGGCAACTGCTCTCCGGACAGCATATCGACAACACGGCTCCCGCCAATACGGCTCTTCATAATCACCAATCGGGGATGGTCGGAAACGACAGAACCGATAACGACGGAATCCCTCCCGAGGGGATGTGCTCTCATTGCTGCCAGTGTTGTCTCAGTCGCTTCGGGTGAGACAAAGGCCAGAAGCTTGCCTTCATTCGCGACATAGAGCGGGTCGAGGCCGAGTATTTCACAGGCACCGCGAACCTGATCGGTTACCGGAATCGAATCTTCCGTGATCGCAATGCCCACACCCGCACTTTCAGCAATCTCATTCAGGGCGCTCGCCACGCCGCCGCGAGTCGGGTCCCGAAGAACGTGAAGATCCTTGCCGGCTTTCAGCATGACATCGACAAGGCCGTTCAGCGGTGCAGTGTCGCTCTTGATCTCTGTCCCGAATTCGAGCCCCTCGCGTACAGACATGATCGCGATCCCGTGGAGAGCTATCGGCCCGCTGAGGATAATCGAATCTCCCGGCTTTGTGCGGCGGGGCTGAATGTCGATCCCCTTCCCGATCACTCCGATGCCCGTTGTGTTGATGAAGATCTTATCTCCTTTTCCCCGGTCGACGACCTTTGTATCGCCTGTGATCAATTGCACGCCGGCCTTCCCGGCGGCCTCCTGCATGGAGACAACAACGCGCCAAAGGTCGTTCATCTCTGTCCCTTCTTCAAGAATAAATCCCGCCGAAAGGTACAGGGGATGGGCACCGCACATTGCCAGATCATTGACCGTGCCATTGACCGCAAGATCGCCGATCGTCCCGCCGGGGAAGAAGATCGGATTCACGACATACGAATCGGTTGAAAAAGCGAAACGGGAGCCGTTGACGGAAAAGACCGCTCCGTCATGAAGCGGATCCAGAAGGTCGTTGGAGAACTGTGATGCGAACATCTTCTGGATCAGGTGCTGTGTAAGCTTTCCGCCCCCGCCGTGGGCAAGCAATACCTGCGGGTAGTCGGAAATGGGAATCGGGCATGAGAGCCCGGAGAGGCCTGTTTCTTTCTTCTTCATGCTCTTTAGCTACGAAGGGTAGTCGCCCATGAACTTCTCAAACTTCCCGTGCCACCGATGAAACCAGTGTGTGTGTTCCATGAACATGAACGGACAATAGCCGGGAACAAGCTTGATGCCATGGGCTTCACATTCGGCCTGCACACCTGCCGGAAGATCCTTCGGTCCCGAGATGCCGAAAGCCCACAGAAGGGTGATCCCGGCCTCCGCACATTCACGGACAATTGCCACTGAAGCGTACTTTGGATTAAGCATCAGGGCAGCTGTGACCGCGGGCTTGATCTCCCTGACGTCGGGGAAACACTGTCTCCCCTCGATTTCAGGAGTGTGCGGGTTTACAGGAACGGCATCATAGCCGCGTTTGAGGAATTCCCTCAGAAGATTCCTGCTGAAGTCGTTGTCTTTCCTCGAGACGCCGACGATGGCAAAACGCTTCTGAGCGAAGAATTCATTGATGAGGTCTTGTGTCGTCATTGTAAAGTCTCCGGAATTGTCGTTTCTTTCGCAGTCCTGAATCGGCCGAAATGATAATAGGCCGCGCATGCCCCTTCCGAGGATACCATGGGGGCCCCGAGAGGGTGTTCTGGATTACATTTTTTGCCGAAGGCCGCGCATTCATGAGGTTTTTTCATTCCCTGTAGAACCTGGCCGGCGATGCAAAGCGGGGATTCGCTTGTCCTGATATTTGCCGTCTCGAAAATCATTTCTGCGTCGAATTCGCGAAACTCCGGCCGAAGAGAATAACCGCTCATCGGAATCTCTCCGATCCCGCGCCACGTGCGGTTCGTCGTTCGAAACACTTCTTTCAAAAGTTTTTTTGCCAGAACATTCCCTTCACGAAGAACCGACCGGGAATACTGATTCTCGACCTCGCAACGCTTTTCTTCAAGCTGTTTCACTGCCATGTACACCCCCTGGAGAATATCGACCGGCTCGAAACCGGTCACGACGATTGGGATTCGATACCTTTCGGCGAGGGGAATATATTCTTCATATCCCATCACGGTGCACACATGGCCGGCCGCAAGAAAGGCCTGGACAAGCCTCGAGGGAGAGAAGAGGAGCGCTTCCATGGCGGGAGGGACGAGCACATGCGAGCAGAGAATGGAGAAATTCTTCAAACCGAGATTCTTCGCCTGCCAAACCGCCATGGCATTGGCCGGAGCGGTAGTCTCAAAGCCCACGGCGAAAAAGACCACCCTCTTATCCGGGTTCTGGCGGGCAATTTTGACCGCATCCAGAGGGGAATAGACCATTCGAATGTTCCCACCGGCCGCTTTCACGCTGAGGAGATCCTTCGATGAGCCGGGCACGCGCAGCATGTCTCCGAATGAGGTAAAGACAACGTCGGGCCGCGAGGCGATGGCAATGGCTTTGTCGATCATCTCGAGCGGCGTCACGCACACGGGGCAGCCGGGGCCATGTATGAGCGTGATCTCCCGCGGGAGCAGATCTTCGATGCCGTACTTGACGATCGTGTGGGTCTGGCCGCCGCAGATTTCCATCAGCGTCCACGGTTGCGTGGTGATCGAGCGAATCTGCTTTGCAGACTTCTTTGCTGCCTGCCCGCTTCGGTATTCGTCAATATATCTCATGACAATGGCTTTTTTCTCCCATTCGAAGGAGAGAGAGATGCGGGTTCATCGGGGTCCAGCTCGTCCTTCACCTCCGCCATCTCTTCGAGGAGCCTCAGGGTTTCCTGGGCGTCCTTCTCGTTCATCTTGCTGATGGCAAAGCCCACGTGCACGATGACGTATTCACCGACTTTGAGTTCGGGGATCCAGTCAAGGCATACGCTTTTCTGGACTCCGCCAAAGCTCACCGTTCCCATGACCGGTTGAGCCGTCGTGTCGATGTGGAGCACTTTGCCCGGAATGGCGAGGCACATGGCTACAGTTCCTCGATCTTTTGCGGCTGAATCCTCGAGAGCGCAATTCCCGATTCGATCATCACTTCGTCGCCGACTGCCGCTTCGTGGAGAAAATAGAGCGGTACCCGTACTTGTGCGTCCCTGACGCTTACGAGCGCCATGGTCGTTCCCTCCTTGATATAGATCTCCTGAATGATGCCCGTAATTAGGTTCATGATGCCGCCTCCGTGAGATGTTCTGAATTCACCGCTGTCGATTCCGATCGTTGGAGGGCAAAGATCTGCCCGAGTGCAATGCCGCCGTCGTTTGGGGGAATGCGCTGATGCCAGTACGGTTTGAAGCCTTCGGATTCCAGCCGACGAACGGTGCGCTCGAGCAGGTACTTGTTTTGGAAGCAGCCGCCGGTGAGTACGACCCGGTGTTCGCGGACTTTTCGGGCGACAGAGAGGATAATGTCTGTCAGTGTATTGTGAAACTTTGCCGATATCAGCCCCACGGCTGTGTTCAGCTGCAGGTCCTGAATAATCTCAAACATCATCGGTGCCCAGTCGACGATCATTGGGTGTTCTTCCGAGATCTCGATCGGGTACGATTCGTCGCACTTCACTCCTGCAAGGGCGAATTCGAGCTCCATGGCCGCCTGGCCTTCGAAGCGGATCGACTGGCGAAGCCCGGTGATGGCGGCCACGGCATCAAACAATCTCCCCACGCTCGACGTAAGCGGGCTATTGACACCCTTGGAGAGCATCTGTTGGATCACCGACAGCGCGGGTGCAGGAGTCAACGCGATGGGCTGGAGGAACGAATAACCGTATTCCGAATCGCCGTAGAGCTCATGCAGCACTCCGATCGCGGTTCGGCGGGGTTCCTTGATGGCCTGTTCTCCGCCCGGCAGCCGAAATTGTTTCAGTGTAGCCACGCGCCTGAAGGAATTCCCTTCAGTCAGAAGAAACTCGCCTCCCCAGACTGTACCATCGGTACCCAGGCCGGTCCCGTCCCATGATACGCCCAAAACGGTTCCCGACAGTCCGTTCTCCGCCATGCAGGAGGCCACGTGGGCATAGTGATGCTGTACTTCGTGTATCGGAATTCCGCTGGCTCGCGCAAGTTTTGTGGAAAGATAATCGGGATGCAAATCACAGACCATCTGGGAGGGCAGTGTGTCATACAGTTTCTGAAAATCCTTGATCACCGTCTGAAACGCGTCGAACGATTGCTCCGTCTCCAGGTCGCCGATATGCTGGCTGACGAATGCATTGCCGCCCAAACGAAGCGCAATGGTGTTTTTCAGATGAGCGCCCACGGCGAGCGTCGAATGCTGTTCAGCAGGGACGGGAATGGGCAGCGGGGCATATCCGCGTGCCCTACGCAAGACGAGCTCCCTCCCGAGCATGACGCGCACGATGGAATCATCGACGTGTCGGACAATCGGCCGATCGTGGACGAGAAACACGTCGGCTATTCCGTTCAATCGCTTCAGGGCCTCCTGTTGCTCAATGCAAATCGGCTCATCAGAGAGGTTGCCGCTTGTGGCAACGACCGGAAAACCGAGATCCCTCATGAGGATGTGATGCAGCGGGGTGTACGGAAGCATGATACCGAGGTACGGGTTACTGGGTGCGACGGAGGGAGCGATGAGGTTCAAGGTTCGGGGTTCAAGGTTCAAGGTTGTAGTCGTGGGTTCCGGACTTTGAACCTGAAACTTTGAACTTTGAACACCAGGTTTCTTCTCCAGGAGGACAATCGGTGCTTCCGGTGAGCAGAGCAGGCGCTCCTCGAGATCCGAAACGGTACA